>JAASSH010000076.1 GCA_021767985.1 Gammaproteobacteria bacterium
ACGCGGCAGCACGTAGAAACCGGTAATCACATCCTTGTACTCGATGCCGCCTGCAACCCCTCGCGGCCTGATCCAGTCGCTGCCTGAAAAATAGGGGACCTGCTCGCCGGTTTCTATGTAGGCTTCGTTGCCCTCGGTGACCCGTATCTGGTGAATCGGATCGTCTTTCAGACGCTTGCGGGTACTGATGCCGCTGACACTGCCGCTGCCTCTGTTAGTGCTGTAAGTGATGCTGCCACCGGCGTCGCCGTTATCTTTTTTCGGAGTCCCGATGCTAACACTTGAATCGCCACCTTCAATTTGAATGTTACCGCTAAAACCAAGTTCGCTAAGTCCCCGGGTACTGCCCTGGAACACGGATATCTGCAGAACCTTCGGGGAGGTATCCAGTGCCGCGATCATATCTCTTACCTGCGCCAGGGTTTGCGGAGACGATCGCAGGAAAAGCTTGAATCCATGGCCCGATATCGTTTCGTTGCTCCCCAGCATGGGCTTGACTATCGGCAAAATTTCCTCGGCCGGACGGTTTTGCAGCTGTATGGTCGTGATCGAATCCGCCTGGACGACGGATACCAGCAGCATCAGGGCAAGCAGCTTGTAGAGTGGTTTCATTCGATTAAAAGCGCTCCGTGAATTGACGGGTACGGAATCGTTTTCCTCTATGCATGGTGTAAGAAGTTGATTAATACAAGTCTAGTCTATATCCATCATCCCATTGTTTATATTGACTTGCGATCAGTATCACGTCGATGTGCGGAACGTAAACCGATTCGTCCTGAAAGTTGATGGATTGGCAATACTCATGGAAATAACCGCGGTGGTTTCCGGTGCCGGGTGGCTTGCTCGTAGGCGTAGGCGTATCGAAACAGCCTTGCTTCGCTAAACGGCCTGCCCAGAAGTTGCAGGCCCAGCGGCAGGTTGTTGTCGGCATAGCC
Source organism: Gammaproteobacteria bacterium (assembly GCA_021767985.1). Classification (GTDB taxonomy): domain Bacteria; phylum Pseudomonadota; class Gammaproteobacteria. Next base: position 936 of record JAASSH010000076.1, read on the forward strand.
CATCGGCACGGTAATCGCGGGTTGCCCGGAATGGGGCGCGATCACCGGGCTGTTGTTCCCGTGCGGGCTCTCCGAATCGCCGATTTTTCGAGGCGGGTTACTCCAGGTGGGATAGACAAGAGCGTCCAGTTTCAAGCTGTCCATCGTCGCCGTCACCGCGTTCAGCAAGGCCTGTCTGCGCGGGTCGCCCGCGACATCGATACACGGGGGATCTTGCTCGTCGGGTTTGACGTCCGCAGCGACAGTCATCGCCCATTGCATGGCGCCGCTGTTTTGCGGACGAAATTTGTCCTGGTCCACCACGTCCTGTAAGGATTTGACCTTTGCGTTTTCACCCAGGGTTTTCAGGTAGTTGTTAATATCGTATCGAAACCGACCGCAAAAACCGGTCGCCTTAACGAGCTCCGCGAAATCCGGGATGGTAACCGGGTCAACAATTACGGCGCCGGCAAATTCCAGATCTGTTAACGCCTGGCTAAACACTGCCAACACCTGTTTGTCCGCGGTGTTCGCATCGTAGATTTGCCTTAAAACGCCCAGTCTTGCCCCGTATAGCCCGTTTAGCGATAGATTTGCCGTGTAGTCATCTACTTTATGGTTCCGGTAACTCCCGGTAGCGGGGTCAGAGGGATCGATTCCCGCGATCACGTTGAAAACCCTGGCGGTATCTCTGACCGTGCGCATCAATGGGCCACCGACATCCCGATTCGATAGCAATGGCACGATACCGTCGCGACTGGTGGCCCCGATGGTAGAGCGAATCCCGACCAGTGCCAGGTGCGATGCGGGCCCGCGTATCGAATTTCCGGTATCGGAGCCCATACCGATTACTCCGAAGTTCGCGGCAATCGCGGAAGCGGTACCGCCGCTGGAGCCTGCGGGCACGCGCTCGAGGTCGTAGGCGTTTCTGGTCTCTCCGTGAGTGGAACTGATCGTATTGAAGGGACTGAACGCCCATTCTCCCATGTTGGACTTGGCGATAACGATGGCATCGGCCTGCCGCAGTTTTTTGACCATGTAGGCATCGTCCGGGGGAGTAGACCCCGACAAAGCGATGGAGCCCGCTGCGGTAGGCATATCGGCGGTATCGAAGTTATCTTTCAATATGATCGGGACGCAATGCAGGCTTTGCAGCGTTTTTGTCTCTCGATACTTCCTGTCCAGGGCCCGGGCCTTTTCGATGGCATTGGGATTAACCAGGATGATGGAATTAAGACCACTGTTCTGATCGTACTTTTCGATACGATCGAGGAATCCGCTGGTGATGCCCTCACAGTCGATGGTTTGAGCTTTTATCGCGACGTGAATGTCATCGATGGTGGTCTCGATGAAGGAAAATTCGGTCGGTTCCGGCGGTTGAATCGATACGGCACAGGCGCAAAGCAATACGCCGACCGAGGTCAGCAGTAACCTGTAGCTCGCAGCTCGACTGACGCTAATCACGACGGTTCCGGATTTCATTTAGCTCTGTCGCCTGCCGCCAGACAGATGCGGCAATCGATTCCGGGCAACTACTCCGATGCAAGCAGCATCTCATCCGGGCTGACCGCTCAGCCGACCAGGATCACGTGCAGGCAGCGTGGACCATGCGCACCGTATTCGACGGTTTGCTCGACGTCGGCAGTCTTCGATGGCCCGGAAATGAAATTAACGCTTCTTGGCATTTGCTTTGTCGACGCTCGCAGGCTGTCCCAGGCATCTTCCATGCGCAGTACCAGCTGCTTCGCTTCGATTACCACGATGTGATAATCCGGTAAAAAGTTAAGGCGGGTCGGGTTTTTCTCACCCGACACCAGCAGCAAGCTGCCAGTCTCGGCGATGCCGCAATAGGCTGCTGTCACCGAAACCCTGTGATCGCTGCCCGCAACCCAGGGTTGCGCGTCGATGGATGCCGGCCAGTCGATCGCGTGCAATAGTTCGTCGCCGCTGGTGGCAATGCGCTTTTCCGCACCGTGGGCTTCGAGATAACGCTCGATCTCGGCTGCCACGGCGTCGAGCGTATCGAGCTCGACGAAGCTAGCCTCCGCGGCTTCGAGTTTTTGTCGAAAGCGCTGTCGCGGCGTCTCGTCGAAGGCAGGTTCGATATGCCTCCGGTGCATGGCTATACGATCGCGTAATTCTGTAGTTCGCGCTGGATCCAGTTCGCCGCGACCCAATGCCGCACGAATGCGTGCCAGTACCTGTTCGCGGGCCGAGCTCATTTGCGATCTCGCTGCTGCTGTTGCCAGCGCGCCTGAAAGGTCGAGCCCTGTGGCGCCGGCAAATCGCGGACCCTGGTCCAACCCGAGGCGAACGGCATATTTCTAAAGCCGCCGCTGCTGGCGCCCAGCCGCGCCAGCAGCGTCATCGCCGGCCGCGTCAGCAATTGATAAAGCCGCGGTCGCAGCGCTACCCAGCTCCATAGCGATAACGCGATACGTGCCAGGCTGGAATTCTGGCGCTGCAAGTGCTGCCGACTGCGCAGGCTGCGCAGCAGGTTGGGCAAGGGTATTTTCACCGGGCAAACCGTCTCGCAGCGGCCGTTGAGCGTGCAGGCGTTGGGCAGGTGGCCGGCTTCATCGAGGCCGACCATGAGCGGGGTCAGCACCGATCCCATGGGGCCCGGGTAAACCCAGCCATAGGCGTGTCCGCCAACGCGACCATAGACAGGGCAGTGATTCATGCAGGCGCCGCAGCGAATGCAGCGCAACATCGGACGCAGTTCGCTGCCGAGCATCTCGCTGCGATGATTATCGATCAGCACGACGTGGTATTCGCCCGGGCCGTCGGCATCGCGCTCGCGCCTGGGTCCGGTGGTAAAGGTGGTATAGGCGGTTATCTCCTGACCGGTTGCGCTGCGTCCCAGCAAGCGCAGTAACAGCGAGGCGTCCTCCAGCGTGGGCACGACTTTATCGATCGCCGCGGTAACGATCTGGACGCGCGGCAGGGTACTGCTGAGGTCGCCGTTACCCTCGTTGGTGACAATCACGTTGCTGCCGGTTTCTGCGATCAGGAAATTCGCGCCGGTCATGCCGACGTCGGCCGCGAGGAATTTTTCGCGCAACACCTGGCGCGCCTCGTTGACCAGGGCGCTGCGCTCGGTCTGTCGTTTTGTGAATCCGAGGTCACGGTGATGTTCCAGGAACAGGTCGGATATCTCGTCCTTGGTCTTGTGGATGGCCGGTGCGACGATATGGCTCGGCGGTTCCTTGCCCAGCTGCAGGATATATTCGCCGAGATCGGTTTCGGTCACCTCGAAACCGCTCGCCTCGAGCGCGTCGTTGATGCCGATTTCCTCGCCGATCATCGACTTGCCTCGAATCACGTTTTTTGCCTCGGCATCGCGGCAGATTCGAATCACGATCTCGCGCGCTTCCTCCGGCGTGCCGGCCCAGTGCACCAGTCCACCCGATTCGAGCACCCGGGCCTCGTACTCGAGCAGGTAAGCGTCCAGGTTATCGAGGGTATGATCCAGCACCTCCTTGGCCCGGTCGCGCAGCGCTTCGAACTCGGGTAGCGCGTCGTAACAGCGTTGCCTGCCGGCGACGAATCCGGATTCGAGCTGTTTCAGCGCGGACTGCAGGTTGGGCTCGCGCAGCGCGGATTCGGCATTCGCCTGGAAATGCCTGGAGTTTGGCTGCATCAGTCGTCACCCTCGCCGATGGATTTGCAATCGGCCATGTTCGCGAGCACCTCGGCGATATGGTAAACCCGGGTAGGCTTGCCCTCGCGGCGCATCTTGCCGGCCAGGTTGAGCAGGCAGCCAAGATCTCCGGCGAGCAGCGTGTCGGCACCGCTCGCTTCGGCCGCGTTCACCTTGTCCGCGGCCATGCGCCCTGAGATCTCCGGGTACTTGACGCAAAAAGTGCCACCGAATCCACAACAGATATCCGTGCCCTGCAGTTCATTGAGCTCCAGACCGGACACCGATGCCAGCAGTTTCCGGGGTTGGGATTTTATCCCCAGCTCGCGTAACGCCGAGCAGGAATCGTGGTAAGTGACGCAGTGATCGAAACCGGCTTCGACCGTTTCGACGCCGAGTACATCCACCAGGAAACTGACCAGCTCGTGGCTTTTCGCACTGAGTGCCTCGATGCGTGGCAGCAGCGCGGCATCATCGGCAAACATTTCCGGGTAGTGGCAACGAATCGTGCCCAGGCAGGAAGCCGAGGGTCCGACGACATAGTCGAATTCCTCGAATGCATCGAGCACCTGGAGTGCCAGCTGCCTGGCGTGACGATCGTCTCCGCTGTTAAATGCCGGCTGGCCGCAACAGGTTTGCGCCCGGGGTACCGTCACTCGACAACCGGCCTGCTCCAGCAGCTTGACCGCGGCAAAGCCGACCGACGGTCGATAGAGATCGACCAGGCAGGTGACGAACAGTCCCACGTGAGGGGAGTCGGCAGAATGAATGTTTTCGGTGGACACCATGACCGGGACATTCTATAGAACTAATAGATGTCGTAGCAAAAATAATGGCCGTGCATTGGCATCACGCGGTTCGAGCATTCCAGTAAAGACAACCACCGTTCTGCAGCCGAGTGCCAGCTTCTTTCGTTGTTTGCGTATCGCGCCGTGGATGCTTACTAACAACTGACCTGCTGCCGAACCATGCCTGGCTATTTACCCCATATGGGCGATTCGAGGAAGTCGATCGCTTGCTATGATGTTTTGCCACAACCTGGCGTTTGGATGAGGGGCTGTATAAAGTCAACTAGTATGAAATTCAGAAACACCAACCGCGGTCTGATCTGGTCTAACGACCGCAAGTCAAAAGACACGAATCCTGATTACACGGGATCGCTAAATGTGAAAGGCGAGGAATTCTGGATATCCGCCTGGAAGCAAAAGAAAGGCGATAGTCCTGGGGGCGAGACCCTTTCATTTTCGGTACGCCCGAAGGATAAGGCGCCAATCGAGCAACCCAAGGACTATATCGTCAATACCGAAAACCAGTCGGGCGACTGGATATAGCCGGTTCGTCAGGGTCAGCTGGATATGGTCGCATCAATCAAGCCGCAGACGATAAAAATCGAGGCAGGTCCGGTATGGTATAGAATCGGCGCCATCGAAGTTGTCCCGATCGTGTCGAAACTTTTGGTAATCCTGCTGCTCCCCCTGATCTTGACAGTGTCGATCATTGCAGATTTGCTGGGTATAACCATCACCGACCGCTAACGTCGTCACGTAAGTTTTTCAGGGAATGCTCTCAGCCTGTTAGCGCGATTTGTCGCAAGGAGTCGCGGCTTTAGACTCCGGACTTAAAATAAATCCAGCTGGTCGCCACTTCGCTCGGGAACCCGAAACGCCGTGCAATCGAGCGCGAATTCGCGCGGTTTCAGATCCAGCTTCCTACAGGCCAGCGCGAAACGCTGTGCAATGATATCGGCGAACGCGCCGCTGCCGCGCATCCGTTCGCCAAAGCGGCTGTCATAATCGTTGCCGCCACGAGTATCTCTTACCCGCGTCATAACGTGCTCGGCCTTGAGCGGATAGTGTGCCTGCAACCATTGCTGAAACAGCTCGCTGACCTCCAGCGGCAGGCGCAGCAGTATGTATCCGGCTGATTGCGCGCCCGCGTCCTTTGCCGCGGCAAGAATCGCATCCAGCTCCGGGTCGGTCAGCACCGGGATCACCGGGGCAACCAGCACGTTCACCGGGATACCGGCCGATGCCAGTGTGTGGATGGTTTGCAGGCGGCGGTGCGGTGCGGCGGCGCGCGGCTCGAGTTTACGCGCCATCTCGGCCTGCAGGGTGGTCACGCTGACAGACACCGAAACCAGTCGATCCTGCGCCATCTCACGCAGAATATCCATGTCGCGTTCGACCAGCGCGGATTTGGTGATAATCGATACCGGGTGGCGAAACCGCTGCAATACTTCCAGCACCGAGCGAGTGATGCCTAGCTTGCGCTCGATCGGCTGATAGGCGTCGGTATTGACACCCAGCGCCAGTGGCTCGCATCGATAAGCGGGCTTGCTTAACGATTTGTCCAGCAGCGTTGCGGCCTCAGGCTTGCTAAACAGTCTGGTTTCGAAATCCAGACCTGGCGATAATCCGAGATAGGCGTGCGTGGGGCGTGCGAAACAGTAGACGCAGCCGTGCTCGCAGCCGCGATAAGGATTGAGCGAACGATCGAACGGCACATCCGGTGATTCGTTGTAAGCCAGGATGCTGCGAGTGGCGTCGGCCTGCACTACGGTTTGCGGCCGCGATTCGTCGGGTGGATAGTCCCAGCCGTCATCGAAAGCCGTGCGTTGCCGCGACTCGAAGCGGCCGCTGGCGTTGCTGACTGCACCGCGTCCCTTGATAGCCGTGGGCTTATCGAAGCTCGATTCGTTCATAAGCGCCCTACATTATCCCGCAAGGGACCGGACATCAACGTTTTCCGCCATTCCGAGGCAGGCCGGAATTCATTACAATAAGCCTTCCGGTAAACGAATCAATTGGAACGGATTGGATCACCCATGTTGCTAGTCGATAGTCTCGCGGAAGAACAGATACAGGCCGCCATTCGTCGCGGCGAGTTCGACGATCTTGCGGGCAGCGGTAAACCGCTCGAACTGGACGACGATAGTGGCGTGCCGGACGAATTGCGCGTGGCCTACCGTATCCTCAGGAATGCTGGCTGCCTGCCGCCCGAACTGACGCTGAGAAATGAAATTCACCGGCTGGAAAGCCTGCTCGATCAGGCCGAGCTGGCCGCCGAGCAGCGCTCGGTCCGGCGTCGATTGTGCCTGCTGAAGGCTCGCCTCGCGATGCAGGGGCACGAGGGTAACCTGCTGGTCCATGAACAGGCGTACCGCCAGAAGCTGGTCGATAAATTATCGCGGCAGGAAAGGGAAGTTATCCCTGGCCTGCAGGCTGACAAATCGATCTTTTAGCGCCGGTAGCCTCAACTTGGAACCGTATCCCGATAACAACGCCAGCCTGGCGCAGGCGCGCGAACTGCTCGCGCGCAGTCAGCGCGTCGCCGCGTTTTCCGGCGCGGGACTGAGCGCCGAGTCGGGCCTCGCGACCTTCCGGGATCCGGATCCTGACGCGCTGTGGTCGCGTTTCGACCCGACCGAACTGGCTTCGGCAGACGGCTTCGAAGCGCATCCCGAGCGCGTAATCGAATGGTACAACTGGCGGCGCAGCGTGCTTGCCGGGGTGCGGCCCAACGCGGCGCACCTGGCCCTCGCGGCGCAG
>JAASSH010000077.1 GCA_021767985.1 Gammaproteobacteria bacterium
AGAGTATCGCGTATTCAGACGTTTTTGCGCCCGATTCTGGCGATAAGCAGGAAACCAGCACCCTTGGCTGGGTTCACTTGTACCTGTCGCACCGGCAACTCGAACAGTCCACGCGCGAGATTATTCTCAATTCGTTGCTGTTTTTCATATCGATCCTGGTCATGGCGGTCATGGTTACCATTGTGATAAGCCGCCGTATTACACGACCGATATTCGGGCTGATGGAGCACCTGAAGCATGTCGAGACCGGTCAGCTCGGCAGAATCATCGAGCCCACCGAAGCCAATGAAATCGGGGCTGTGCAAAAGGGTTTCAACCGCATGACCCAGGCCCTGCTGACCAATCGTAAACACCTCAACCAGCGCATCCAGCAGGCAACCCGGCAACTGAACGAGGCGATTACCGAGCTGGAATCGAAAAACCGGGAACTCGGTTTTGCGCGCGACCGGGCGCTGAACGCGAATCGCAGTAAATCCGAGTTCCTGGCCAATATGAGTCATGAAATCCGCACTCCGATAAACGGGATAAAGGGTTTCATCAGCTTGCTCAACCAGTCGCAGCTGGACCATTTACAGCAGCGCTATGTCGACATCATTCTCAAGTCGACCGCAGATCTGACCAATATCGTCAACGAGATTCTCGATTTCTCCAAGATGGAGTCGGGCAAGCTGCATATTGTCGATGAAGAGTTCGACCTTTACGAAGTTGTCGAGCAAACCCGGGATATCCTGTTCATCAATGTGCTGACAAAAAACATCGATCTGAACCTGCTCATTTATAGCGACACACCGCGCTGGCTGGTTGGCGATAAACTACGATTGAAGCAGATCCTTCTCAATCTAATCGGTAACGCGATCAAGTTTACCGATCAGGGTTATGTCCTGATAAAGGTCAGCCTGATCGATGAAAGCCACGGTGAAGTCGATATCGAAATCACGGTCGAAGACAGCGGTATCGGGATTTCGGAAGAAGACCAGCAGTACCTGTTCAAGGCGTTTAGCCAGGTAGAGAGTTCGGATACACGCCGCTTTCCGGGTACCGGGCTCGGTCTCGTCATCAGTAAGAACCTGGCAACCCTGATGGGTGGCGATATCAGCATGCATTCCGAACCCGGACAGGGCTCGAGGTTTTCACTGCGACTGCCTTTCAAACGCTCGGCTCGAAGCGACCCTGAACCTGACGCCGGCGTCGATCATATCAAGGCATTGATTTTTGGTGCAGAAAATAATTGCCTGATGGAAATCCGCACGCTGTTCGATCGCGCCGGCATCGGGACCGAATGTAACCTGGTCGATAACGACCAGGGTATCGATCCCGTGGTGGAATGCATCCAGCGAAACCTGGCCTACATCGACCTGCTGGTATTCGACTTGCGTCATCTGAAGATCGATCTGGAGCAGGTGCTGGGCACGGATATGGGGCCTGCGACGCGAATCATCCTGATGGACTACGATCGCGGCGCCGAACCCCTGTTCGACCTGCCCGGCGTCGAATTCGTATCCGTTATCAACACCAGCCAGTCAATCGCGGAAAGGTTTAGTCGCGAACCGAAGCCCGCGAAGCAAAACGATTCTGTCGATGCGACCGCACCCGCGGACAGCAAGCGGGTGTTACTGGTTGACGACAACCAGGTGAATCTTAAACTGGCGAGCGAACTGATTCGCCTCTGGGGCCATCACGTGACCGAGGCCGAGCATGCCTCCAGAGCGCTGGAAATCTACAGGAAGCAGCATTTCGACCTGATAGTTCTGGACATACAGATGCCGGATATCGACGGCGTCAGCCTGCTGCAAATGATGCGCGAGCATAACCCGGAAGACCAGACGCCCGTGGTAGCGTTGACGGCTAACGTGTTGAACGATGAAGCCGACCGCCTGCTGGAACTGGGTTTCGACTACTATCTCAGCAAGCCCATCGACGAAGACAGGTTTCGTTCACTACTGGACACGGAGCCAGGACGCCCTGATTCCGACCCGCAGCGAAGCGCAGAAGACGAGACGACCGCGGAATGCGCGCTGGATTATGCTAAATCGCTGGCCCTCTCGGCTGACAATGCATCCTTGTTGAGACAGATTTTCGAGATCATCCAGCGTGATATACCCGACCAGCAAAAACAACTCGACAAAGCGCTGCAGCAGCAGGACAGGGATAAGCTCGCGGCCCTTGCCCACAAGCTGCACGGCGTTACCTGTTACGCCAGCCTGCCGCGGTTGAGGCGCCGGGTACTGGCATTTCAGCAACGCCTGAGCCATGACGATAGCATTGCGTTCGATGACTCGGTCGCAGAACTAATTGCCGAGCTCGAGGCGGTAAAAAAGGAAGTCGAGCAACACCTCGCGGCAATGGAAATCGAGGGTATCTCGGCCTAGCCTGCCTTAAGCTGTGTCGCGAGAAGTTGTTGCGCCAAAACGAAGTTAAATTGCAATTATCGTCCGGATAATCGCCGGGATATGCGGATCATGACTCCAGCACGACCATTGCTACCGCGTAGTTTTTTTCATCCGATAGTGAAATCATCGCATTTTTGATTTCAAGGCTGGCGATCAGCTCAAGCGCGCTATCGAGGAATTTCAGCACCGGTTTGCCGTGTTTGTCATGCTCGATCTGTACCGAATGGAAGCCAAACTGCTCACCGATCCTGGTGCCCAGGGCCTTGGCCGTGGCTTCCTTGCCGGCAAAACGGGTTGCCAGGTAGCTGCTGGATTGTCCCCGGCGATCGAACTCGACGAGTTCGTCGCTGGTCAGGATACGTCGCGCGAAGCGCGCGCCGAACCTGGCCGCCAGTTTTTCCACGCGCGCGGTTTCGGCAATATCCACACCGATTCCGACAATCATGCGCCGGTGGCCCGCGCTTCCAGCATTAACTGCTTGATATCCCTGATCGCCTGCGCAAGCCCGAGGAACACCGCGTCGGCGACGATGGCATGCCCGATATTGAGCTCGGTAACCAGCGGATTGGCGGCGATCGGCCGGACATTATGCCGGTTGAGACCATGGCCCGCATTAACCTGCAATCCTTTGCCATGAGCATAGGCAATGGCATCGTTTATGGTTTCCAGCAAGCGCGCCTGCGCGTCACCCGATGCGTCGGCATAATGCCCCGTGTGCACCTCGATACACGGGGCACCGCATTCGACGACGGCGTCGATCTGCTCACGGCTGGCATCGATAAAGGGTGAAACCCGCGAGCCGGCCTCGGCCAGCCTGGCGCAGGCACTGCGCACCTGGGAAAGTTGCCCGGCAACGTCCAGACCGCCCTCGGTAGTTAATTCCTCGCGCTTTTCCGGCACCAGGCAAACGTCTTCCGCCATAAACTCGCTGGCAAATGCCAGCATCTCGTCGGTGATGGCCATTTCCAGGTTGAGCTTGGTGTTAACCACCTGTTTCAGCAGTAACGCATCCCGCTCCTGGATGTGGCGACGATCCTCGCGCAGGTGAAAAGTGATCGAATCCGCACCCGAGAATTCGGCAACCTGGGCCGCGTAGACCGGGTCAGGAAAACGTGTGCCGCGTGCCTGGCGGAGGGTTGCAACGTGATCGATATTCACCCCCAGGGTGATCGGGTTAGTCATCTTCTTCTCATCATTTCCAGCGTAACGTCGCGTGATTTTAACGGTTTTCCATGCAAGTTAAAGTCGATCGTGGCGCGTAACACCGATTTCGCCAGGCGCAACACCGCGGCGTCCTGATATTCTCCTCGCTGCCAGTCGAGTACCGTTTTTCCGCTGACCGCATCCTTCGCGGATTCCAGGCAGGCTACGAAACCCTGATTGATGACGAACTGGTAGTAGCCATCCACCCGGATTGGCAGCCCACTGTCCGCATCCGCGGCGATATCCGGAAAATATCCCAGCGTTTGCATCAAACTCAGTTCAAAGCCACGCAGTTCGGCCTCGCCTATCCTGAACCGAGCGCCCTGCAACAGCTCGAGATAGTCAGCAAAAACATCGGCATTGGCTTCCTGCTGCGGCAGCACGGCGCCGATTAACTCGTTGACATAAAGCAAGGCCAGGTAATTATGCTCATCGATCGGCAAAGCAACCGAGTCGATCGAAGTGAGGGTCTTCAAATCCTGCCGGCCGCTCCAGCTCACGCTTAACAATTCGAAAGGCTGATAAGGCGTTTTCGCCGGGTTACGACGCGCGCCTCGCGCCATCACCCGGATACAGCCGTAATCCCGCGTGAACAGATCAAGCATCAGGCTGCTGTTGCGCCATTCCCGACGGCGCAAGATAAAGCCCGGTTGATCAGAGACCCTGACTTCCATCGGAATAGCCAAAGGCCGCCAGCGACTGTTCGTCATCGGCCCAGTCGGCACGGATCTTTACCCAAAGCTGTAGGTAAACCCTGTTTCCAACCAGCCGCTCGATATCCGCGCGCGCGAGTGAACCTATTTTTTTCAACTGGCTGCCGCCTTTACCGATAACGATAGCCTTTTGCGACTTGCGCTCGACCCAGATGGTGGCCGATATTCGCGTGATATCCGCCTCCTCGATGTAGTGGTCGATACTGACCGTAATCGAGTAAGGCAGCTCCTGTTTAAGTGCGCGGAACAGCTTTTCGCGCACGATTTCGGCGCTGATAAAACGCATCGACTTGTCGGTCAACTGATCGTCCGGGAAGTGCGGTACGCCGCCGGGCAAGCGCGCGACGATCAGCTGCTGCAGTCGATCCAGGTTATCGCCAGTAAGCGCCGAGACTGGTACGCATTCGAATTCCGGAGCCAGCTGAGAAATCTTCTGCATCAGTGGCAGGCATGCCTCGCGACTCAATTGATCGACCTTGTTAACCACGATGAGCACATTGCTGTAGCCCGCAATCCGCCGCAGGATCTTCTCGTCGTCCTGGTTGAAATGAGTAATATCCAGCAACACGCATATCAAATCGGCGTCGTCCAGCATGCTGGTTGCCGCCCGGTTCATGTAACGGTGTATGGCCTTGCTGTTGTTATCGTGAATCCCGGGGGTGTCAACGAAGATGCATTGAAAGTCTTCGCCAGTCTTGATACCGAGTATCTGATGCCTGGTAGTCTGTGGCCGGTGCGCCGTAATACTGAGCTTTTCTCCGACCAGCGCGTTCATCAGGGTCGACTTGCCGGTGTTGGGTTTGCCGATCAGGGCCACATATCCGCAGCGGAAACCGTCATTCATAGATCGAGCTCATCCAGCAATTTTTGCGCCGCTTGCTGTTCGGCCTGCTTGCGGCTGGTGCCACTGCCGAGCGTCTGCAGTGCAGGATTCTCGATTTTGCAGCTAACAGTGAACAACTGCGAGTGCGATTTACCAGTGGTGCTTTCGATTTCGTAGAGCGGCAGGTCCTGCTGGCGTGCCTGCAGGTATTCCTGCAGGCGGGTTTTGGGATCTTTTAATCCCGTCCCGGTTTTCACGCTATCGAGCTGGTTCTCGAACAACCGTAATACCACCGCTTCGGCCTGACCGTAATCGCTATCCAGGTAAATCGCACCGATAACCGCCTCGAGCGCGTCGGACAGAATCGACGCCCGCCTGAATCCCCCCGACTTTAATTCACCCCCGCCAAGATTAATGTGCTCGCCCAGGTTTATTTCCCGGGCGACCAGCGCCAGCGTCGATTGCTTGACCAGCGATGCCCGGATTCGGCTAAGGTCGCCCTCGTCGGCATCCGTAAAACGGCGATAAATATGGTTCGAAATGATGAGATTAAGCACACTGTCGCCCAGGAACTCGAGACGCTCATTGTTACTGTTGCGCGAGAAACTGCGATGCGTCAGGGCTTGCTGCAGTAAATCCTGCTGCCTGAATCGATAACCTGTTAACGCGAGAAACTTATCGGCATTCACCGATCGATAACTGCTGATTCTTCGAAGCGTGCGCCGAGAAACAGGTTCGCAAGATAGGGCTCACGGACTTCGTAGCTGACCGTTACCGTGGTTTTACCGTCCTTACGTTGCATTTTTACGTTTTCACGTGTGATCGATTTGACGGATTCGACATACAGCCGCTTTTGCAGGGAATTCCAAATTTCGCGTTTGGACTTTGGATCGATAGAGGTATCCGTTTGCATCGCCTCGAGGGCGGCCTTGAGCTTGTAATTATCGTAGTACCACGGAAAAACCTTTAAGAACGTGACCAACAACAGGGCGAAGATGGCGAAAACCAAGATCCATCCTGCAGATGACAAACCTCGTTGCCGATGTCGCGGCTTTGTAACTCTTTTCATAACCATTACCTCAGTTCGAAATTCTCTGGCCTATTCTCGAGACATCCAGACCGGTCCCACCTTTACGCCAGTCCCAGTGCATCCAAATCATAACCGCCTTTCCCACCAGGTTATCTTCGGGCACGAAACCCCAAATCCTGCTGTCATTGCTGTGATCGCGATTATCGCCCATCACGAAATAATGACCATCGGGTACGAAAACCTCTCCGCTGATGCCTATAGTCATACTGGGGTTGATCATTACCGTATGCCGGCTCTCGCCCAGTTGTTCGGTAAAAACCTCACAGCTGGCCGCTCGGCGATCACAGCCACTGGCACCCGCCATTTTATTGAGATCTCCAAGCCCCTCGTAATCACGATCTTTTTCAAAGGTCAGGGCCTGGCCATTAATCGCTAAACGACGATTATAGTAACTTATATGATCACCGGGCAATCCTACCACGCGTTTGATGTAATCCTGTGACTGATCCTTGGGGTAACGAAACACCACAACGTCACCGCGCTGCGGACGGTCGCCACGATTGACGCGGGTATGCCAGACCGGCAAGCGAAAGCCATAGCTATACTTATTGACCAGTATAAAATCACCGACCAGCAGTGAGGGCATCATCGAACCCGACGGAATACGGAACGGTTCATAGGCGAAGGCGCGCAGTACCAGCACGATCGCGAGCACCGGGAAAAAAGCCCGGGAATACTCGATAAGAATCGGTTCTTTCGGCGGTTTCCTGGCCGTGGTTGCGGCTGCGGATGCACGTCGCATGCGCGCGAACAGAAGCACATCGGCCAGCCATATCGCGCCCGTTACGAGCGTCAGTACCAACAACAAAACCTCAAAATCAAAATGAACCATTCAGTATGCCTCTACTGCGTGCAACACCCTTATCACGTATCAACCTTTAACACCGCAAGAAACGCATCCTGCGGAATTTCGACACTGCCGACCTGCTTCATACGCTTTTTACCGGCTTTTTGTTTCTCTAGCAATTTCCGTTTACGCGTGACATCACCACCGTAACATTTGGCGGTTACGTTCTTGCGCAGCGCCTTGACGTTGGTGCGAGCAACAACGTTCGAGCCGATCGCGGCCTGTATCGCAACATCGAACATTTGACGCGGAATCAGTTCTTTCATTTTCGACGCCAGCTCGCGGCCACGATAATCGGCATTGCTGCGATGTACGATTAGCGACAGTGCGTCTACCTTTTCACCATTGATCAAAACGTCGAGCTTGACCAGGTTAGAGGCTTCGAATCGCAGAAACTCGTAGTCGAATGACGCGTAACCGCGACTAACCGATTTCAGCCGATCGAAAAAGTCTAGTACAACCTCGCTCAGAGGCAATTCGAATACCAGCGACACCTGTTTGCCCAGGAACTGCATATCCTTTTGTACACCGCGCTTTTCGATGCAAAGCGATATCACCGCGCCGATGTAGTCCTCGGGCAACAATATATTGGCCTGGATAATCGGTTCACGTATTTCGTCGATCTTGTTAACCGCCGGCAGATCAGCCGGATTATGGATCTCGACCAGTTCACCGGCGGTGGTTTCGACCTGGTAAACCACGGTCGGGGCGGTAGTGATCAAGTCGAGATCATACTCGCGTTCCAGCCGCTCCTGAACGATTTCCATGTGCAACATGCCGAGGAAGCCGCAACGAAAGCCAAATCCCAGCGCCTGCGACGTTTCGGGCTCGAATTGCAACGCCGCATCGTTCAGTTTCAGTTTCTTGAGCGCTTCACGGCAGTCTTCGTAGTCGTCGGAGCTGGTCGGAAACAGCCCGGCAAATACTCGTGGCTGGACCTGTTTGAAATCCGCCAGCGGTTGCTCGGCCGGGTGCTGCGCCAGCGTTATCGTATCGCCCACGCGAGCCGACTCGATATCCTTTATTCCGGCGATGATAT
>JAASSH010000078.1 GCA_021767985.1 Gammaproteobacteria bacterium
CCCCGAGATAAATCGATAGAATCAGCGTGCACGCCAGCAGGCGAGCACGCCGCTTGACCGTTTTCAATTACTCGGCGGGCCAGCCTGGAATGATATCGGTGTAACCCATTAACTCGGTAATCACCAGGACAAGGCCGATTATTATCAGCGTCTCGGCCGTACCACCACCCGCAGGCGCTTCGTCGATGCGCTGATGAATCTGGGCTACCTGGGCGTCGGTCATTGCCGCCACCCTCGTCAGGGCGACAGTTTCATCGACTCCGCCCTTCACCAGTTGCTCCCTGATCCACTCACGCTGCTGGATTACATCGCCCGCCATCGCGGGGGTGTTGGCCTGTATTTGCGCGGTACCCACCATCGCCGCCTGAGCCGGCAAACCCGACGTCAGCGCCACAGTGGCAATCAACAGGCACTGCAAAATTCGTCTTATCATGATTATTGTCTCCTCAATATTTAATCGCGGTGTAATTATAGCCCAGTTTTGTCAGGCGAGCTTGGCGCCGTTGGGCACCTCGCTATCGGGTCGCACCAGCACCACCGCTCCGTCGGCGCGATGAAAACCGGTGACCAGGCATTCCGAGCGCATCGGCCCGATCTGCTTGGGGGGAAAATTTACCACGGCGACGATTTGTCGCCCGACCAACTCATCCGGTTGATAAATGTCGGTGATCTGCGCGCTCGATTTGCGCAGGCCGATATCATCGCCAAAATCGATCTTCAGCTTGTACGCGGGTTTGCGTGCCTCGGGAAACTCTTCGACCTCGACGATCGTACCCACGCGCAGCTCTACTTTCTCGAAATCGGACCAGTCTATAGTTTGCACTTACATTCCTCAGGAAAATTCTTCACGGATCTTTTTACTGTGCTCACCGGTCAGCGGCACCTTGCGCACGGTTTCGTCAGTATCGGAACGCATCGCCGCCACCGCGACCACTTTCGCTTCACCGCCTGGCGTATCGATGGTCACCCGGCGCAACTGCGGATGGGTGGACAGGCCGGCGATATCGTTGAGGCGTCCATAGGCAATCCCGGCCTGCCGCAGGCGTTCAACCGCCTGCGCCTGGTCGAGTTCGGAAAAAACCGCCTTGATCAGCATATCCACGTAATCCCGATTTTCGACCCTGGCCTGGTTGGATTCCAGGCGCTCGTCGTCGCTCAGCGATTCGTCACCGAGCAGCTGTGCGCAAAAGCGACGCCACTCACGCTCGTTCTGACTCGCAATCACGATATCCAGGCCGTCACGGCAGCGATAGGCGCCGTAGGGTGAAATGGTGGCATGGTTAATTCCGACGCGCGGCTGAATCTTGCCGGTATAGTCGTAATGCAGCAGCGGCACCGCCAGCCACTCGGCCATGGCGTCGAACAGGGAAACCTTGATAATCGCACCATCGCCGCTTCGTTCGCGTGCGATCAGGGCTTCGAGAATCGCGGCATAGGCCTGCTGGCCGCAGTTGATGTCGCAGGCCGAGACGCCGATGCGCCCGGGCGCTTCCGGCGTGCCGGTGATCGATGCCATGCCGGATTCGCACTGCACCAGTAAATCATAAGCCTTCATCTCGCTGTACTCGCCGCTGTCGCCGTAACCCGATATGTCGCAACAGATGAGTCGCGGATAACGCTGGCGCAAGGCTTCGCTGCCAAACCCGGCACGCGCGGCCGCGCCCGGGGCCAGGTTCTGGATGAATACGTCGGCCCGGCCGAGAATCCGGTGCAGTAACTCCGCGTCGGCCGCATTCTTGATATCCATCACCAGCGATTCCTTACCCTGGTTGAGCCAGATAAAGTAGGCCGATTCACCGTGCACCGCGCTGTCGTAACCGCGCGCGAAATCGCCCTCTTCGCGCTCGATCTTGATGACGCGCGCACCGGCGTTCGCCAGGCGGTTGGAACAGAAAGGAGCGGCCACCGCCTGCTCCAGTGAAACCACGACTATGTCGTCAAGACTGAGCATTAAAAAGACTTGGGCAGACCCAGCACATGGGTGGCGATATTCGACAGGATCAGGTTAGTGGATATCGGCGCCACCTGGTAGAGGCGGGTTTCGCGAAACTTGCGTTCGATATCGTATTCGACGGTAAAGCCGTAACCGCCGTGGGTTTGCAGGCACATATCCGCCGCCGCCCAGGAAGCATCGGCGGCCAGCAGCTTGGCCATATTCGCTTCCGAGCCGCAGGCCAGGCCCGCATCGAACATGCCGCAGGCCTTGTCGACCATCAGCGCGGCGGCCTCGGTTTGCACATGGGCGCGCGCAATCGGAAACTGGATACCCTGGTTCTTGCCGATCGAGGCGCCGAACACTTCTCGATCGCGCGCATAGCTGCTGGCGCGATCGACGAACCAGCGCGCGTCGCCGATGCACTCGGCGGCGATCAGGATACGTTCCGCATTCATGCCATCGAGAATATAACCGAAGCCCTTGCCTTCCTCGCCGATAAGGTTTTCGGCAGGCACCCGCAACTGGTCGAAAAATAACTCGGTGGTGGCATGATTGAGCATCGTTTCCAGCGGCCTGACGGTCAGGCCATTGCCGACAGCCTCGCGCAAATCCACCAGCAACACCGACATGCCGCGGGTCGGTTTGTCGACCTCGTCACGCGGCGTCGTCCGCACCAGCAATAACAGCAGGTCGGAGTGCTCGACACGCGAGATAAACACCTTTTGCCCGCTGATGACGTAATCGTCGCCGTCACGCCGCGCACGCGTCTTGATGCGCGTGGTATCGGTGCCACTAGTGGGTTCGGTTACGCCGAACGCCTGCAAACGTAGTTTACCCGACGCGATATCCGGCAGATATTTCTGTTTCTGCGCCTCGCTGCCGTGACGCAACAGGCTGCCCATGATGTACATCTGCGCATGGCAGGCGGCACCGTTGGCGCCGCTGCGCTGGATTTCCTCGAGCACGGCGCAGGCGGCGGCCAGATCCATGCCGGCACCGCCATACTCCTCCGGTATCAATACCGATAGATAACCGGCGTCGGTCAGCGCCTGGACGAACTCTTCCGGATAAGCCTTGTCGTGATCCTTGTCACGCCAGTACTCATCCGGATAGTCGGCGCACAATCGTGCAACGGCATCTCGGACTTCAGGATAGGATCGATCTTCGGACATAGGTCAGCCAGGCAAAAAGGCGAGTGTACCCGATTTACAGAGAAAAACGGTAGGTCGCGCCCAACCAGACAATGGTCTCGTTAAAATCGATCGGCAACAGCCTACGCCGGGATAATATTATGCTCGGGCCCATAGGGGAAACCGGTAATATTTTCAGCCCCGTCTTCGCCAATCACCAGGATATCGTGCTCGCGGTAACCACCCGCACCCGGTGAACCCTCGGGGATCGTCAGCATAGGCTCCATCGACACCACCATGCCCGGTTCGAGCACGGTGTCGATGTCTTCGCGCAACTCGAGCCCCGCTTCGCGCCCGTAGTAATGCGACAGCACACCGAAGGAATGCCCATAGCCGAAGGTCCGGTATTGCAACAGGTCGAGATCGGCGAAGTAGCGGTTGATCTCGGCGCATATAGCGGAACAGGTCGCGCCCGGTTTGATCAGCGAAATACCCAGTTCGTGCGCACCGACATTGGCCTGCCAGATTCTCAGGGAATCGGCATCCGGCTCGCCGATAAACAGCGTGCGTTCGAGCGCGGTGTAGTAGCCCGATATCATCGGGAAGGTATTCAGACTCAGAATATCGCCCGCCTGTAACGCGCGCGTCGTCACCGGGTTGTGCGCGCCGTCGGTATTGATCCCCGATTGAAACCAGACCCAGGAGTCGCGTATCTCGCTATCGGGGTAGGCGCGCGCTATTTCGAGTTCCATCGCGTCGCGACCGGCCATCGCGACATCGATTTCGCGGGTGCCGACCCGTATCGCATCGCGGACGGCCTCGCCACCGATATCGGCGGTGCGCGCGCCGCCCTTGATCAGCTCGATTTCCTCGGCCGACTTGATCATTCGCAGGCCCATGATTTCCCGATTCATATCGAGTGACTCGACGTCACCGAGAAACTCCGACATCAGTTCATGCGCGGCCAGGCTCATATGATCGCCCTCGATGCCGACGCGGCGCGCCCGCGGGATGATCGAGCGTACCGCGCGCCAGTAGTTGTTGCGCTGCCAGTCGGTGTAGATCAGGTTATCGCCGAAGCCGCGCCGCCAGGGCTGGCCGAGATCGATATTCGCCGAGACGGTAACGCAGCGCTCGGCGGTGACGACGCAGGCGTAAGGCCGGCCAAAAGAACAGTAGAGAAAGCCGGAATAATAGGCGATGTTATGCATCGAGGTCAGCAGCATCGCGTCGACACCGCTGCTTTCCATCAATTCGCGCAGCTTGCCCAGGCGGGCTTCATACTCGGCGTCGGAAAAAGGTAATTGGGCCCTGGAACCGTTATGCAGTTCGAAGAATTCGGGACGTTGGACTTGAGACATGATTATCACTCCGAAGTATTCCGGGTGACAGTTTCACCCGGTAAACAATCCGGGCGTACAGGATCAAGATATCTGCTTAACATACAGCGACGCCATCGCTGCCAGCAAGAGGCCGAAATTTTATCGATGACGCCACTGGCAGGCAAGTTATAATCGAGCGTTAACGGCTCGCCTGGGGACAGCTAATAAATGGAACCTGCAACGTATCAAATCAGACCCGCGACCGCGGCCGATCGCGCGCAATGGGATGCTCTGTGGCAGGGCTACCTCGAGTTTTACGAGTCGAGCCTGGCGCCGGACGTAACCGATCTGCTGTGGCAACGTATTCTCGATCCGGCACACGAAATCGAGTGCCGCCTGGCGGCAGCGGAAGACGGCAGCCTGGCAGGCCTGGTTCATTACTTTCCGCATGCACATACCTGGTACGCTAACCCGGTGTGTTACCTGAACGATCTGTTCGTAGTACCCGGCATCCGCGGCGGCGGTATCGGCAAGCGGCTGATCGAGGCGGTGGTCGACGCAGCAAAACAAAGGGGCTGGAGCGAGGTTTACTGGCATACCCAGCAGCACAACAAGGTCGCGCGTGGTTTATACGACAAGCTGACCGGCGGCACCGACGGCTTCGTCAACTACACCATCGATGTAACCGCCCGGGAGTCCTGATCTTCGACGGACGCCAGCCACTAGCGGGTAACAGTGGGACTGGCATCGAGCGGCAGGCAAGGCAGAATACAGGCCCTCGCCAGGATTATGATTCGGCGGCCGGTAAGGTGAAACGGAAGGCAGTACCCTGGCCTTTGCCGTCGGATTCGATCCAGATTCGACCCCCATGCACCTCGACGATACGCTTGACCAGCGCCAGCCCGATGCCGGTACCTTCGGTCCTGGTGTCGAGCCGTTCGAACAGGTCGAATACCCGATCATGATACTCGGGCTCGATTCCGGCGCCATTATCGTGCACGAAACAGCAGACCTCACCGTTCTCCCGCGTCGCGCCGATTTCGATGCAAGGCGATTCCTGATCGTCCATGAACTTGGTCGCATTATCGATCAGGTTCTGGAAAACTTCGCGCAACCTGCCCGGATCGCCACGCACCGCGGGCATATCGGGCGCAATTCGCAGATCGATTGCCTTGTCTCCGACCTGAATCGATACGCGTTCCACTGCCTCGCCCACTAGCTGGTTCAGGTCGAGATTCTCCGGAGCATTCATCTTGCGCCCGATGCGGCTAAGTTCGAGCAATTCGTCGAGCAGCTGGGCCATCTGGTCGGCGGCAACACCGATCTGTTCGGCGTCGCGCTCCATGGCGCCGAAATCCTGGGCGTTGGCGTCTTTTTGCAACAGCCCCAGGAATCCCTTGATCGTAACCAGCGGTGCCTTCAAATCGTGCGACACGGTATAGTTAAACCGTTCCAGCTCGGCATTCTGACTTTGCAGTTCGCTGTTCTTGACCTCGATTTCATCGGCACGCTGCTCGAGTTCCCGGTTGTTGGCCTCGATTTGCATTAGTAACTGGCGCTGGCGCGAAAAGAACAAAGAAGTCACAGCGATCAACAGGGTCGCCAGGAAAGCGATCGAGTAATGATTCAATTTGGCGGCCTCGATTGCCTGCTGAAAATCATCCACCGACAAACCGATCGCTACCACCAGCGGAAAATCGGGCACCCGGCGATACGCGTAATAGCGGGTGATGTCGTCGACCACGCTGGTTTGCAGGTACAGGCCTTGCGGACTCTCCTGCAGCCGCTCCCAGATCTGGGAGCCGCTAATGTTCTGTCCGGGTCCTTTGGGCCCATAGGAAGACCGGGAACGAACGTATTTATCGGTACCAACCAGTGTCGCCGAACTCTTGGGACCGATCTGCATGGTGTTGAAAAACTCCGTGATGTGCATGGCTTCGAGGGCCAGAAAAATAACACCGCCGAACTCTCCATTCGGCTTTTCGAAACGACGCACCAGCCGGACGATCAACTTGCCGCTGTTGCGCCCCTTGTGCAACCTCGATACCAGCAATTCATCGCCCGTCGCCGACTTTTGCGCCTGGAAATAATCGCGATCCCTCGCGGTCGTTCCCGGCTTGATTTTGTGCCCGGAAACCAGCAGCGGCGTACCGTTTTCATCGATAATCGTGATATGTGAAGCGATTGACTTGTTGAGCGGTACTTCGTCCATCAGGGACCTGATCTGATCGGTATCGTAGTTTTTAACGTATTCACGTCGCACCAGCTTGAGGTAGGCATCGCCATACTGAAAAATGCCCACGACGTGACGTTCGAAAAACACCGCTATCCGATGCGCCTGGCCTGCCGCTTCGTCGAAACGCTGCTCCTCTTCCTGCGCAATGAAGTTATAGGACACGATCCAGACTAATAGCGACAGGATTATGCCGGTTACCAGGTACTGGTTACCGGACCAGGTGTTTAAACTATTGTTTTTAGCACCGGTCATGCAGTTGCAGATCTGTGGTGGTTAGTTTCAATTCATCAATGGATGGATCGATAATCACAGGTTCACCTTCGCAAATATTTCCACTATAGCTGGCGCAGGTGCATTTTGGCGTCGATTATGGCTGAATTATTGATTGATTGTCGCTATCGAGCCCGCTTCGCCGAATGTCGTTTATGTGCTCTGCCAAGTCGTTTATCGGTTGACTGCGGCAACCGCATTCTGTTTAAACTTGAAAACATTCGTGATAACCAAATCCGTCAACAGTAGCGACGGTCGAGCGGGTCGAACGCTCACAGTATCACACCGTAGACTCAACCGAATCGACGCTTATGCATTATTCAGCTCTAAGCCTGGTTAAACAGGCGCTAACCGGCAACCGCGGCTGGACCCGTGCCTGGCGCAATCCCGAACCCAGGCAAAAGTATGACGTCATCATCATCGGCGGCGGCGGTCATGGACTTGCGACGGCTTACTACCTGGCGAAGCTGCACGGCATCACCAACGTCGCGGTGCTCGAAAAAGGCTACATCGGGGGTGGCAATACTGGCCGCAACACGACCATCGTGCGCTCCAACTACATGCTTAACGCGAACTCGCAGTTTTACGAGCACTCGATGAAACTGTGGGAAGGCCTGAGCCAGGACCTGAATTATAACGTCATGTTCAGCCAGCGCGGCGTGCTCAACCTGTTCCATACCGACGCCCAGCGTGATGCCGCCGCAAGACGCGGCAACGCGATGCGCCTCAATGGCGTCGATGCCGTGATGCACGATCTCGATGGCGTCAGAAAACTCATGCCGCACCTGGATTTCTCGAAGAACACTCGCTTCCCGGTACTGGGTGGGCTGGCGCAACCCCGGGGCGGGACCGCGCGCCACGACGCGGTGGCCTGGGGATACGCGCGCGGCGCAGACCGTCTCGGGGTCGATATCATCCAGAAATGCGAGGTTACCGCGATCAAACGCGATGGCGACAAGGTGCTCGGGGTCGAAACTTCGCGCGGCTTCATCGGTGCCGGCCAGGTGGGCGTCGCGGTTGCCGGCAACTCGGGCCGACTGTTCGACATGGTCGGCATGAAACTGCCGATCGAGTCGCACGTGCTGCAGGCCTTTGTCACCGAGGGCATCAAGCCGCTGGTCGATACGGTGTGCACTTTCGGCGCCGGGCATTTTTACATCA
>JAASSH010000381.1 GCA_021767985.1 Gammaproteobacteria bacterium
GGTGTGCACTTTCGGCGCCGGGCATTTTTACATCAGCCAGTCAGACAAGGGCGGCCTCGTTTTCGGTGGTGATATCGACGGCTGGAATACTTACGCCCAGCGCGGCAACCTGCCGACTTTCAACCACGTCGTCGCCGGCGGAGTAACCATGATGCCGTGCCTGGCGCGGCTGCGGGTATTGCGCCAATGGGGCGGGGTCATGGACATGTCGATGGACGGCACCCCGATCATCGGCAAAACCCCGATCGACAATCTCTATATAAACGGCGGCTGGTGCTACGGTGGCTTCAAGGCAACACCGGCGTCCGGCTGGGTGTTCGCACATACCATCGCCCATGACAAGCCGCACAAGCTCAACGCCGACTTTACGCTGGAGCGCTTCCGCGAAGGCGCGATGATCGATGAGAAAGGCGTCGGCGCGTCACCCAAATCACACTAGGAGGCAGTGACATGTTAAGAATCGAATGCCCCTGGTGCGGGGTCCGCAACGAAGACGAATTCTCCTATGGCGGCGATGCCACGGTCGAACGCCCCGCCGACGATGCGTCGCAGGACGACTGGTACCACTACGTCTACACGCGTGACAATCCTGCCGGCCCGCATCGCGAGTACTGGCACCACGTCAACGGCTGCCGCGCCTGGATCATCGTCGAGCGCGATACCGTGACCCACGAAATCTTCAGCACCGCGCCGGCCTCACCCAACCTGCCAGCCGGCAACCGGGAGGGCTGATCGAGATGGCGCAACAATTCCGTACCAGCGGCGGCGGTCGTATCGATCGCGGACGCGTAATCAGCTTCACCTTCGACGGCAAATCCTACCAGGGCTACGAGGGCGATACGCTCGCCTCGGCGCTGCTCGCCAACGGCGTTCACCTGATCGGGCGCAGCTTCAAGTACCATCGCCCGCGCGGCATTCAAACCGCGGGGTCCGAAGAGCCCAACGCAATCGTCGAGTTGCGTAGTGGGCCACGCAAGGAACCCAATACACGCGCCACCACTATCGAACTGTTCGACGGACTGGTCGCTAACAGCCAGAATCGCTGGCCGTCGCTGGCTTTCGACGTCATGGCGATCAACAACCTGTTTTCGCCGTTACTCTCCGCCGGCTTCTATTACAAGACGTTCATGTGGCCGGCCTCGTTCTGGACCAACGTTTACGAACACGTTATCCGCCGCGCGGCAGGCCTCGGCACCGCCGCGACCGAGCCCGATCCGGATCATTACGAGCAGTGTCACGAACACTGCGACGTACTGGTCGTCGGCGCCGGCCCGGCCGGACTATCGGCGGCGCTGGCCGCTGCCAAAACCGACGCTCGCGTCATCATCGTCGATGAACATCCGACGCTCGGTGGTTCACTCAACCACGATAACTATACGATCGACGGCAAACACGGCGGCGAATGGGCTGCCGAGACCGCGGCAGAACTCGCGGCAATGGATAACGTCCGCGTCTTCAGTCGCACCACGGTTTTTGGATACTACGACCATAACGTCATCGGCGCGGTAGAAAAAGTCAGCGACCATCTGCCGGTACCGCCGGCAGGGCATCCACGCCAGCGCATGTGGCTGTTTTACCCGCAGCGCGTCATTCTCGCGACGGGGGCGACCGAGCGGCCGCTGGTATTCGGCAATAACGACAAGCCCGGCATCATGCTGGCTTCGGCTGCTCGCGCCTACGTCAACGCTTACGGCGTCAAGCCGGGCAAGCGGGTCATCGTGGCCACCAATAACAATGACGCGTACCGGACCGCGATCGATTTGCATCGTGCCGGGATTTTCGTGACTGCCGTGATCGATTCCCGCGCGCACCCCGAAGCGCCGCTGGCGGACGAACTCAAGAAACTGTCGATCCGCCTGCTGACCGGCAGCGCGGTCGGCGCGGCCGAGGGCGGCAGGCGCGTCAAGTATGCGCAAATCGTCACCACCCAGGGCGACACCCTCGATCCCGAGCGCATCGACTGCGACCTGATCGCCTGTTCCGGGGGCTGGAATCCAAACGTTCACCTGCACAGCCAGTCGGGCGCCAAACCCGTTTACGACGATTCGATTCTATCGTTCGTGCCCGGCGAATCGCGCCAGGCCGAAGTCTCGGTAGGAGCCGCCAACGGCAGCTTCGCGCTGCAGGATTGCCTCGACCAGGGTAATGCGGCCGGTGCCGAAGCGGCTAAGCTGGCGGGCTTCAAGAGTAAAACAGGCAAGGCTGCCAAAGCCGAAGACGAGGGCTTGTACGCGCTCGAGGCCCTGTGGATCGCACCCACGCCCTACAACAAGCCATACAAGCAGTTCGTCGACCAGCAAAACGACGTCAAGGCCAGCGACGTCGAGCTCGCCTCGCAGGAGGGTTACGACTCGGTCGAGTTGCTGAAGCGTTACACCACCCAGGGTATGGCGACCGACCAGGGCAAGACCAGTAACGTCAACGCGCTCGCTATCCTGGCCTGCCAGCGCGGCGAACCGATACCCCAGGTCGGCATTACGACCTTTCGCCCACCCTACGTGCCGGTGGCGATGGGCGTGTTTGCCGGGCACACGGTCGGTAACGATTTCATGCCGGTGCGCCGCACCGCGATTCATGACTGGAACGAAAAACAGGGCGCGGTTTTTATCGAGGCCGGCCTGTGGCTGCGGGCGCGCTACTTTCCGCAATACCCCGGTGATACCCTCTACAACTGCTACGTGCGTGAAACCGAGGCCACACGCAATAACGTCGCGCTGGTCGACGTCACCACGCTCGGCAAGATCGATATCCAGGGCCCCGATGCGCCCGAGTTCCTGAATCGCCTGTACATCAACAACTGGCTGAAACTGCCGATCGGCAAGGCGCGTTACGGCATCATGCTGCGTGAGGACGGTATGGTTTACGACGATGGCACGACCTCGCGCCTCGGTGAAAATCATTTCTTCATGACCACGACTACCGCCAACGCGGCCGGCGTGCTGGCGCACATGGAGCAATACCATCAGACCGAATGGCCCGATCTCGACGTCGTGTTCTGCTCGGTAACCGAGCAGTGGACCGGCATTGCCGTAGCGGGACCCAACAGCCGCAAGCTGCTGGAAAAGGTTATCGACATCGATATCAGCAACGAGGCATTCCCTTTCATGGCGGTCGGCGAGTGCATGCTGAACAATATACCAGCGCGGTTGTTCCGCATTTCGTTTTCGGGCGAACTCGCCTACGAAGTCAACGTGCCGGCCGACTATGGTGAACAGGCCTGGCTCGACCTGCTCGAAGCCGGCAAGGAAATGGGCGTCGGCGTATACGGCACCGAGGCCTTGGGAACGATGCGAATCGAAAAGGGCCACGTCGCCGGTTCCGAACTCGACGGCCGCACTACTGCCAGGGACCTCGGCCTGGAGGGCATGGCGAACCGCAACAAACACTTTATCGGCAAGCACAACTCCGAGCGCCCGGCACTGCTTGGTGAC
>JAASSH010000382.1 GCA_021767985.1 Gammaproteobacteria bacterium
CATCGTCCATGATCAGGTCGATGGCAAAATACTCGACGAAAAATTCGGCCCGGTGCTTGAGTGATTGCTGATACAGCGTATGCAGAATCGCATGCCCGGTGCGGTCGGCCGCGGCACAGGTGCGCTGCGCGGTACCCTCGCCGAAGTTGGTCGTCATGCCGCCGAAGGGGCGCTGGTAAATCTTGCCCTCCTCGGTGCGCGAAAACGGAACGCCGTAGTGTTCCAGCTCGATAACCGCGGGCACCGCCTCGCGACACATGTACTCGATCGCATCCTGGTCGCCGAGCCAGTCGGAGCCCTTGATCGTGTCATACATGTGCCACTGCCAGGTATCCGGCCCCATGTTGCCGAGCGAGGCGCTCATACCGCCCTGCGCCGCCACCGTGTGGCTGCGCGTCGGAAACACCTTGGTGATGCAGGCGGTCGAAAGCCCGGCCGCCGCCATACCCAGCGTGGCGCGCAGGCCCGCGCCTCCGGCGCCGACGATGACAACATCGTAGGCGTGGTCGATTAACTTGTAGTCGTTTGCCATGACCTAGGCTCCAAAAGCGATCTTTAGCACTGCTACCACGCCGACAAGGCCGAACAGCAGGCACAAAAAACTCGACAGCAGCAGGGTTAACGTGCGACGCGAGTGCGATGCAACATAATCCTCGATCACCACCTGTAACCCGAGCTTAGCGTGATAAAACACGGTGGCGATAAGCAACACCAGCGCTATCGTGACCAACGGCTGCCGCACCCAGTCAACCAGCGTGGGATGATCGACGGGCATCGCCGCGAGGCTGAATCCCAGCCACAGCACTAACGGAATCAGCAATAGCGAGGTCAGTCGCTGATGCCAGAAATGATGGGTACCGTCTTTGGCCGAACCCAGTCCTTTGACTCTCGATAACGGGGATCTCAAATCTCTCATGGCATCAACCCATCCCGGCAACCGCCCAGGTTGCCACGGTTAGTATGACTGCCAGTGCTATCGCGAGCTTGGCGGTAAGGTCGACGGTTTCGAGCTCGAAACCGTAGCCTGCATCCCAGAACAGGTGCCTGACGCCATTGCAGAAATGCAGGTAGAGCGCGAACACAAACCCGAGCAGAAAAAACTGGCCGTACCAGCTTTGCAGATGCGGCACCATCGCCTCGTAATACGAGGCACTGTGTGCAGCGGCCGCCAGCACCCAGACCAACAAGATACAGCCGAAGGCGAGGATGACACCGGTGATACGATGCGTGATCGACAACAGCGCGGTCAGCGGCAAACGATATATTTGCAGATGCGGCGAGGTAGGATGCTTGCTATTAGACATCTTTGGTTACCTGGTTACGAGTTTCAGTTCAAGCAGGCCCGATGACATCAGAAATCGATGCAGCGCCCATTTTTTTCCCAGTCGCCGTAGCGAGTCGGCTCCTTGCCTTTCGGCCCGCCATACTCTTTCGGCTGCTGGTCCTGCTTAGTCGCCTGAGCCCCGTCCTCTTCGGTATCCTGGGGCTTATCTTTTGATTCCTGTTTTGACATTCAAGCGTAGATTCTATTTTTATTGGTCAGAAATGTTAACACACTAGGTTACGTCTCCGCGCACAAAACCGATCACCGACCCAGGCAGTGACAATTCTTTATGGGGACTATTAAAAATCTACTGGTTTATTAATTGCGGAATTAACTGCTGGTAGGGTACGTAGCCATTGAATTTGCCGCCATCGCTACTGTACAGCGCCGGGGTGCCGTTGACCCCGATGCGATTACCCAGCAGGTAACCATCGTCGACGTACTGCGCCGAATCGCAGGTTTCGGACGAAGCCAATGACCCCGTTTCGGCGCCCTTGGCAATACTCATGGCCTTGCGCTGGTCGTCGGCGCACCAGACCTTTCTCATGTCACTGTAACCAGGGCCGCGGTTACCGCCTCGCGGGTAAGGCAGGTAATGCACCGAGATTCCTGCTTCCTGCAGAAACCTGACCTCCTTGTGCAACTGCTGGCAATAACCGCAACTGGTATCGGTAAAGACGCTTAGTACCGCCCGTTCTTCTTTGAGCGCGGGGAAGATGATCCGTTTCTCCTCGCTGAAGCCAGCCAGTTGTTCGACCACCAGTTCACGGCGACTCATTTCGGTCAGGTTACGGGCCGTCTTGAGATCGACCATGTCGCCGATGAAAACGTAACGCCCGCCATCAATCAGGTAGGCAAACTTGTTACCGAAACGCGTCTGGTAGACGCCCTCGACCTCGGTCGCGGTCGGCGGTTCCACCTGGTCGCTGCCCAGACGCAACTTGAGCAGGCGGGTCAGGTCCTCGGTCGATTCATCGGCTGCATGAACGCCCGAAAACGTCAACATCAGAGTGAAGGTGGCTGCGAGCGCCCGCGATAACAGTTTTTTCATGATTTAAAAGCTGGTTTAAGGTTGGGTGGTTAGTCTAACTATGCGCTATAAAGTTCGTTTTTGCCAGATCAGGGTGCGATTGTTTACCGGCATTTCGACATCCTCGAGCAATTCGAGCTCCGCCTCGTTTGCGAGTTGCGCAATCCATTCGAAATCCCTGATACCGCTGCCGGGGTCACGGGCACGCAGCATTTGATCGAAACGGGCGTTGCTGTCCGACGTATAGGCTCCGTCGTAGTTGAACGGTCCGTAAACCGCAAACACGCCCCCTGGCCTCAGACAGCGGCCAACGCCATCAATACAGGCGGCAACCATGGCGGCGTTCATGATATGAAAGCTGTTGGCGGTGTAAACCACGTCATAAGCATGGCTGGGCCAGCTTCCGAGCACGTCGAGTTCTATCGGCGGCGCCAGGTTGGGCAGTCCGGAAGCCACGATCCGGGCCGCGATCCCGGGCAGGTTGGCGGCCAGGTCGGAAGTCTGCCAGCGAAGGCCCGGCAACTGGCTCGCGCAAAACACCGCATGCTGTCCGGTACCGCTGCCGACTTCGAGCACCTCGCCCTTCAGGTATGGCCTGATCGCGTCGAATATGACGGCCTTGTTCTGCTCGGCGGATTCGGCGTACGGGAGATTCACGATTTCTCATCGCGGTTGCGTTGCCGCAACTGCGCGAGCTTTTCCGCAATCTTGATTTCGAGGCCGCGATCCACCGGGTGATAGTACTGCCGGCCGGTAAGCGCTTCGGGAAAATAGTTTTCACCGGCGGCAAAACCGCCGGCCTCGTCGTGGGCATAGCGATAACCATCGCCGTAGCCCTGCTCTTCCATGAAACGGGTGGGCGCGTTGCGTAAATGCATCGGTACTTCGAGGCTGCCTGAATTACGAGCGTCCTCCATTGCCTGCTTGTAGGCACTGTATACCGCGTTGCTTTTGGCGGCACAGGCGAGGTATACCACGGCTTGCGCGATCGCGAGCTCGCCCTCGGGGCTGCCGAGCCGCTCGAAGGTTTGCCAGCCGTTCAGGCAAAGCTCCAGGCCGCGCGGGTCGGCGATACC
>JAASSH010000079.1 GCA_021767985.1 Gammaproteobacteria bacterium
CGAGGCGCCGACCGGCAGCGGTCACTGGCTGTCTTTCGAAGACGGGTCCGGCGACCGGCTCTGGTGCGAAGCCGGAGCGACGGCCTTTGC
This sequence comes from Gammaproteobacteria bacterium, assembly GCA_021767985.1. Classification (GTDB taxonomy): domain Bacteria; phylum Pseudomonadota; class Gammaproteobacteria. Next base: position 91 of record JAASSH010000079.1, read on the forward strand.
CAGTGGCCGGGTGGCTTTCGACGGATTGCCGCCCGAAACGCGGCAACTATGCCTGCGAACCCGCGTGCACTACGCCAGCCGTCCGTTTGAAGCGAGCTATGCGCTGGGAAACAGCGCCAACGGCCTGCGCGTGGTCGATTCCGCGGCGGAACGGCGTTACTCGGCGGGGGAAGATACGCCTGGCGCCGCCATCGACGACCCGCTGGCCCAGGTCTACCCGCTGGTCTGGACCTGCCCGGTCACGCAGCGGCAGGCCCTGATGCCGCAGCCGCGTTGCATGCATGCGCTCGAGCAGATGACGCCAACAGACAATCGCTTTCTCGGCGTTATCGAATCGAGGCTTAAAGTGGAGCAATGGATGCGGCCCGCGATCGAGCCGGAACAGGTCTACGTACACGCCTGGCGACCCGGCGACCTGGCGCTGTGGCATAACCGCTCGGTTTGGCATTCGGCAACCGGCAAGCTATCGCGGGACGATCGCAGGGTCATGCATCTGACCGCGTTCAACGGGGACGAACCACCGCGTTGCGTGGTGCAGTAAGCAGGCCCGTCAAAGGTCTCGATTGGGTGCCTGCGGGCCGGGCGCGGCAGACTGCAAACCGGAACTTCGCAGGTCGATATCGGCGGCCTGCGCCGGGGCGCGACGCGTCCACGACAACACCATGATCGTCGCCGCCGGCAGGAAACTAAGCGTCACGATGGCGGCTCCGGCCAGCCCGAACAGGACGATGGCGCCGACACCGCGGTAGAGCTCGGTGCCTTCGCCGGGAATAAACACCAGCGGTGCCAGGCCAAAAATCGTCGTAATTGCCGACATCGCGATCGGCCGCAGGCGTGACTCCACCGCCTCCTGCACCGCTTCGACCGCGCTCATCCCGATGCTGCGGTAATTGTCAGCCGCGCGGTGGACGATCAGGATCGGATTGTTGACCACCGTGCCCATCAGGATCAGGAAGCCGAGCATCGAGATCATATCGAAGGGCTGGTGTATCGCGCCGAGACCAATCAGCGGCAGCGAGCCGCCGACGACGTTCATCAGCGCCAGCCCGGCAATGCCGCCGGCAACCCCGAGCGGTATCGTCGTCATGATCAGCAGCGGGAATCCCCAGTGGGTAAAAATAGCCACCATAACGAGATAAACCAGGATCAATGCCACCAGGTAGTTGCCGGTTAGCGATTTCTGTGTCGCCTCGAGCTGATCGCTGGCCCCGGAAATATCGACGCTGACGTTGGCCGGAATCGCGCCGCTGCTGCGCAGATAGCCGAGCACATCCTCGCGCACGATGCCGACCCCGGTTTCGAGCGCGACGGTTTCGGGTGGAATAATGCTCAGCGTCACGGTGCGGCGGCCGTCGATGCGGCGTACGGTGCTGGTGTCGACCGTCTCGACCACGTTGGCGATGCTGGATAACGGCACCACGCCTCCACGCGTATAAACCGGCATATCGGTCAGCCCCTGGGGCGAGGCGTCGGGACCGGTGCCGCTGTAGAGATACATATCGATCTTGTCGTCGGCCAGAAAGAATTCGTCGACGAAGGCGCCGTTGGTCAGCGCGGCCACGGTAAACCCGATATCGGCCGTGTTCATGCCGAATTCGGCGGCACGCTCCCAGTCGGGCCGAATTTCGATCAGCGGTTGCGACAGCGACAGCGTCGCCGGGTTGGCGCGGATACGCGGCTTGTCGAAGACCTCCCGGGTGCGGTTGTAGGCCGCGGTCGCGGCAGCGTAAATCGGCTCGAGTTCGGGCCCGGAAATGTCCAGGTTGATACTGCGCGTACCGCCGTTGTTGCTGGTGATGATCGAGCCGCGCGTGGTGAAGGAGCGCATACCGGCGTACTCGCTGTACTTGGCGTCGACGGCGTCCATCAACGCGTCGACCTGCGATTTGTCCTTGGGTTCGGAAATCAGGAACAGGCCGCTGGCGCGAATCGAAATGATCAGGTAGTCGAGCGCCGGCACCGCGGTTTCACCGCGCTCGAACTCTCCGGGCTCGTCCTCGAGGTAGGGCAGGAAATGCTCCTGCACCTCGTAACCGATCTCGCGCATGGTTGGCAGGTTGTAGCCCGGTGGCGCGTTCATGCGACCGAATATCTTGGGCTCCTCGCCGGGTGGCAGATATTCCGCCGGCGGGGTCAGGCCGAGAATGATCGCAACGCTAAGACCAGCGGTTACCAGCATCACCAGGGCGCGCCGCAGCGAGGTGTCGACCAGCCAGTTGATGCCGGCCAGCAGTCCGCGCATCGACCCTGCCGCTGCGCCGGATTTCACAGCGCCGCTACCTGGATCGTCGCGCAGCGCGAAGTTCGCCGACGCCGTGGGCACTACCGTGATCGCGACCAGCATCGACACCAGGATAGTCGCCGAAACCCCGACGGCGATGTCGCCGTAAAGCTGCCCGGCCTCTTCCTCGATGAATATAATCGGGATGAACACCAGCACCGTGGTCAGCGTCGACGCCAGCACCGCCGGCCATACCCGCCGCACGCCGGTTATCGCGGCCTGCAGACGCTTCAGTCCCTTACGCCGCTCCCACTCGATGCTTTCGAGCACGACGATCGTGTTGTCGAGAGTCATACCGATCGAAAAGGCAACACCGGCGAGCGAAATGACGTTAATCGTGCGCCCGGCCAGCAGCAGGCCGAGAAACGCGGCAATGGTGCAGATCGGAATCCCGATGACGCCGACCAGCGTCATTCGCCCCGAACGCAGGAACAGGAACATGACCAATGTCGCCAGCATCGCGCCCAGCGCGAGGTTGCGCCACACGGTGGCAATCGATTGCTCGACATAAACGGTATCGGTCGCGTTGAGGCGTAATTCCATGCCGGCGTTCGACAGCAACTCCGAATTGATACGCTCAACTTCCCTGAACATCGCGTCCTTGATTTCGACAACGTTGGAACCAAGCTCGCGATTGACCGCGAGAAACAGCACCGGTTTACCGTTGACGAAGGCCTCGCGCGCGACCTCGAAATGATCCAGGCGAACGCGCGCCACATCGCCGAGACGGATTACCAGGTCGCCTCGGCGGGCCAGGATCAATTCGACGAGCGACTCGATGTCGTCGAAGCGGCCAATGGTGCGCAACAGGTAGCTGCGCTTGCCCGCCTCGAGCTTGCCGCCGGTGACATCCCGGTTACGTTCGCGCAGCGCCGTGCGTACGTCGGCCACGGTTAGCCCGCGCTCGGCCAGCGCTTCCGGCTCGAGCAGGATTTGCACCTGGCGATCGGCGCCGCCCCAGACCTCGACGCTCGAAACGCCCTCGACGGTTTCCATCCGCGTGCGCACGTTGTCGGAAACGAAGTCGCGCATCATATCCATGTCGAGCCCGCGCGGATTACCATCGAGCGGCGCCACGCGAAAATACATGAAAGAGTTGCTCGAGAACGACTCGGCGAAGATGCGCGGCTGCTTTACCGTGGCGGGGTAAGACGGCACCTGCGACAGCGCGTTGTTGACCCGGATCAGGGTTTCATTGATATCGACGCCGGCCGGGAACTCGAGCTCGACGCGAGCCCGCCCGGAGGACGCGGTTGCCTCGATGCGCTGCAGGCTGGGTATGCTGCGCAGGTATTCTTCCTGCTCGATCAGAATTTCTTTTTCGATATCCTGCGGCGTGGCGCCCGGCCAGGCGGTTCGCACCTGCACCGTGCGTACGTCGAGATCGGGAATCATCTGCACCGGAACGCGGAAGGTCGCGACGATGCCGAGCACGACAACGACCCCGACGATTACCGTCATCAGCGTGCCGCGATTGATGATTTTTTCGAACATATGCGCTTCCGGCCCGGTCGCTTAGCCGCTGACCCGGACCTGCTGGCCCTGCTGCAGCGACTCGTTACCGCGAATAACCACGCGTTCGCCCACGGCGAGCCCTTCGACAATCTCCACGCTGTCGTCGAAATTCAGCCCGGTTGTTACCACGCGCTCCTCGACCGCGTAACGATCATCGTCCACCGCGGCCACCCATACCACGGTGCGACCGTCCGGGTAACGAATGATCGCGTCGCGCGGCACGACCTCGGCCTGGCGATCGGTGCCGATGCGCAGTACAGCGCGCACCGACATGCCTGGCGTCAGCTTGCCGGCGGAATTATCAACCTCTGCCCGGACCAGGAAAGTGCGCGCATCCGGGTCGCTTACCGGCACCACCTGCGAAACCCGGGTCGCCAGCGTTTGCCCGCGCAGGGCGTCGAGCTTCAGGGTTACCGCTGTATCCGCGGTAACGCGCTGGAAGTATTGCTGCGGCACCTGCAGATCGAGCTGCAGACGATCGATCGCCACCAGCAACAATACGTTCGACGCGGTATCGACGCGCTCGCCGAGGTCTGCGTCGCGGGCGGCGATCACGCCACTAAACGGGGCCTTCTGCGTATATCGCTCGAGCGTCGCCGCGGCGAATGCGCGCTCGGCGCGACGGCGTTCGAGAACAGCCGTGTTGCGCGTTACCAGCGCTTCCAGGCTGAGTGCCTCGCTCTCGGGGAAGGTATTCTCGGCGACCAGTTCCCTGGCCTCGACCACGCGCCGCTTGGCGTCCACCAGGGCGGCCTCGGCCTCGTGTTCGGCAGCGATGGCCTGCGCCAGTTCGAGTCGCGCCAGTTCGTCATCCAGCCGGAACAGCACCTGCCCGGCCTCGACGCGGTCACCCGCATCGACCTCCAGACTGACCAGCCGCCCCTCGACATCAGGGGATAATCGTGCCCGTAAGGGCGATGTCAGCGAGCCGGTCAGGCGCAGGGTCTCGACGATATCCCTGCGCTCAACCACGGCGAGCTCGACCAGAGCCACCGGGGCCGCGGCAAGCTCCACGGCAAACATCAGCGCTAACGACGCGGTCAGCACTGCCCACCGACAGCAGGCTATGGATAGATTTGCGTTCATTCCGTTCTCATCTCTGGTAACTCGGGGCAGCCGGGAGATTATCGCTCTAAAATATCACAGTTCGGTCGCCCGAAAGGTACTTTCGACGCTGTATCGAGGGGATAGAGCCCGCGATACGCCTGTTTTACGGGGAATCCACTCCAGGCGGGCGGCATGGTCAAATGCCCACGCGCTTTATCTTCCGGCTATAACGGGATGATACGCTCCGGTCGGGGTGAACGGATCAGCTAACGCGTTGTTCTGGTGCGGGTCAAGCTGCTGTTAAAACTGCATCTTAATCCTGACCGAGACGTGAAAATTGCCATTTGATGTACCAGGCAACGATAAATAGTATAGTTATCCGGTCATATTGACTTTGACGAGAAGCCGCAATGTTAAGACCCATCGCTCTTGCCGCATTGATCGCAACCGCGAGCCTGCTCCAGTTCGATACGGTACTCGCGTCGGGACAAATCCTCGCCCAGGCGGAGTCGGGGGCCGGTGACCAGAAGAAAAGCAAACTGGTTGACCTGTGGCGCCCCGGAGACCCGGGGCAGCGCATGAACATCCGCGGACGGGTAACCAGCATCGACGGCACTCCCCTCGCCGGGATTCCAATCAGTGTCCGCCAGGCGGACGGCAACGGAGACTACAGCGAGAACTATCGGGCCGTGCTGCTGTCGGATGACAAGGGGCGTTACCAGTTCGGCTCCGTGGTTCCGGAAAACTACAGCGGGGCCCGGCATGTTCATCTCGAGGTTTATATCGACGAGTATGAGTACTACGACACCAGCATCCTGTTCGAGGGAGATCCGAACCTGGAGCAACACTACGACGACGGTCGGGCGATATTCCTGGAAGAATCCACGGTGAACGGAGAAACCATCCTGTTCGGGCGCTTCGATATCATGCTAACCCCGAACTAAACCCGCGTTATTCCGCCGGCAATCGATAGCACCAGAATGAAACACGGACCGACACTGCTCCTTTTTCTTGCGGCCTGCATCATTCCGGCGCTGACGGCGGCCGAATCCGATCAGGCTGGCGCTACAGACGAATCCTCCCCCAGGGCGCTGGCCCGCATTCCCGGCAACTCGCACGAGTTTTACTTTACCCGGGGCATTTATAGCGGGGAGTTCGACGATTACGACGAGGGCGGCCGCTGGGCGATCGACTATCCCAAGGCGGACCACCAGTTCCTGATAGCCCTCAAACGCCTCAGCATCATCGACGCTTACGAATCGGACAACGCGATTGAATTAACCGACCCGAGACTGCGGCGCTTCCCGCTGTTATACGCGGTCGAGGTAGGCTCGATGTCGCTTACCGAAAAGGAAGTGCTGGCGCTCAGAAACTACCTGCTGGCCGGCGGCTTCCTGGTGATCGACGATTTCTGGGGGAGCTGGGCCTGGGAGCAGTTTGTGACCCAGATGCAGCGGGTGTTCCCGGACCGCGCTGTCGTCGAAATACCGCCGGATCATCCGGTATTCAACGCGTTTTACAATATCGACCAGATCATTCAGGTGCCGAATGTACGCCAGGGGTGGGGGGCGCCCAGCGGCGGCCCCACCCACGAGTACGATGGCTTCTTGCCCCACGTGCTCGGCATCTTCGACGATGACGGGCGATTGATGGTGTTGATCAACTGGAATACCGACCTGGGAGACGCCTGGGAATGGGCGGATGACTCGGCTTATCCACTCAAGTTTTCGACCTATGCCTTCGAAATCGGGATCAATTTCGTGATTTACGCGATGACCCACTAGCGCCGCCCGATCGATCCAGCCCATGTTCGAGTTCCTGTTCAAATTCCCGGCGGATTTTTTCTCAGACGGCAGACTGATCCTGGCGCTGCCCGTCTGGCAACTGGCACTGGTGCCACTGGCCGTGCTCGCGCTGACGCTACTGCTGCTCGGATACGCGCGCATCGGCAGGCGGGTTCGAGGCCGGCACCTGCTGGTAACCGCGGTGTTGCGCAGCCTCGCGATTTCACTGGTATTGCTCAGCCTGTCGCGACCGCTGCTGGAAGTCACCGCGCGCGTGCCGCAACCTGGCGTGGTGGGCGTGCTGCTGGATAATTCGATCAGTATGCGACTGGATCACGGGGAAGGACCGCGCGGCGCTTATATCGAGCAGCAGTTCGATGCCGAGCGCGGGCCGCTGCTGAGCGCCCTGCGTGAAAACTTCGACACCCGGCTGTTCAGGTTTGGCGCCAACACCCAGGCGATAGAAGATATTACCGGCCTCGATTTCAGCGACGGCGACAGCGATCTGCAGCAGGCCCTGCAGTTTGTGCAGACGGCGCTGCAGGGGGAACCGCTCGCCGGCCTGGTCGTCGTCAGCGACGGCGCGGTACAGTCGAGCGAGCAACTCGAGGCCACGTTGCTGGCGTTGAAGGCCGCTGCCACGCCGGTGTTCGGCATCGGGGTCGGCGAGACGCAATACCAGCGCGATATCGAGATCAGCCGGATCGAGATACCGCGACAAGTATTAAAAGGCAGCCGGGTCAACGCCAGGCTGAGTATCCGTCAGCAGGGTTACGACGGCGAGACGCTGGATCTGCAGGTCGTGGACGATAGCCGCATACTGCACCGCGAGCGGATCAGGCTCGCGGCTGGTGAGCAAACGCTCGAAATACCGCTTGCCACCGACGACGCCGGGGCGCGGCAACTGGAATTCAAGCTCGGCGCCCTGCCCGGCGAGCCAATCACGGCCAATAACCGTCGCCAGGCGATCCTGTCGGTCGACCCGCGTAAAACCAGGATCCTGTATTTCGAGGGTGAGCCCCGTTTCGAGTTCAAGTTTGTGCGGCGCGCGGTTGCCGATGACGAACAGATCGCGCTGGCCGGCCTGATGCGCACCGCTGATGCCAAGTTTTACCGCGTGGGGATCGAGGACGAGGAGGAGTTACGTAACGGTTTTCCGATAACCCGGGATGAATTGTTTTCCTACGATGCGCTAATCCTGGGAAGCGTCGAACTCGCACTGTTGAGTCGCGAGCAACAGGACATGATCGTCGAGTTCGTCAGCCGGCGCGGCGGCGGTCTGTTGATGCTCGGCGGACGGCACGCCTTCACCGAGGGCGGCTATCACGA
>JAASSH010000383.1 GCA_021767985.1 Gammaproteobacteria bacterium
CTTCCTCTTCGGCAATTAACAGGAACAGCCCCTCGACCGCCTTGTCGGTTGCATAGGATTCCAGGTCAGGGTCGACCTTGCTGACGAACGGCAGCTCGTTGTAGGTTTTAACGATATCGCCGTAATATCGGGTCGCGCTGGTCTCGCCGAGCTTGTCGCTGATAATCGGACGGAATTGCGCGCGTAATTCGTCACCGGTGGTGCGCATCAGGTAGCGGGTTGCAGCATCTGCTTCACCGTTCAGAATGTCGAACGCATCGCGAATCGTCATCGCTGTAATGGACTTGATGAAGATCGGCCTGGCCCTGGCCGCGGCCAGTTCTGCGCTACGGTTAAGCTGTTTGACGAAACGATCGACCTCTTTACCCAGGCCGATTTTACGCAGCGCCTTATCCACCTCGCTGACCTCGGCGGGAAACGGAATCCTGAGCTCTGGATTACCATAATATCCATTCTTGCTGGACGCGATTAGCGCGCCCTTCGAGATCCCCGTGGACAACGATTCTTTCAGCCCGGCTACCACCTCGGACCGGGTCAGCGGCACTTCTTCGGCACTCGTGTTGATAATCTCGATGGCCTGGCGCAAGTCTTTTTCCGAACATCCTGCCAACGCCAACAGCGCCAGCCCGATAAGCAGCATCTTCATTTCAATTCCTAAAGATATTCAATTATTTCTCCGAGACCCTCGACCCTGATATCGGTGTATTCCGACCAGTCCACGTCACCGCGGGTATCGACATGTATCGTTGCCACACCCGCGCCCTTGCCGGCCTCCAGGTCGTAGAGATAGTCGCCTACCATGACGGTATCGTCGGGATCGGCACGCCAGAAATCGAGCAAGTGCCTGACGCCATCCGGTGAAGGCTTGGGAATACAGGCATCGCGGTCGAGAATATGCTCCACCGGGAAAAAATGTTCGAGCCGGCAGGCCTCCAGGGTTTGCTGCACCACGGGCATGGTATTGCGCGTCAGAATTGCCAGTTGCCGCCCGTCGTCGTGCAGTTTTTGCAGCAATTCGGCCGCACCCTGCATTACCGAAGCCTGGCCGGCGTAGTAAAACTCCAGCTCGTTGAGTTGCTCCCACAACGGCGCCGCCTCGACGTCGGGCATTGCGTGCAGCGCTTCGAGAATCGGCGTTTCCGGCGCCAGGCCGAGTTCATGGCGAATATGTTCGAAATCGTGTGCACTGACGGTCAGCGTGCCATCGAGATCGAAAATCCAGTGTTTACGTTGCTTAATCAAGTTCGGGTCCGGCATTGTAGGTAAAACATTGGGAAATCGAGTAATTCGATGTAGTATTTGTGGCTCGAAATAAAACTCAAGGGACCCGATATGACAATCCAGGTTGGCGACAAACTACCCTCAATCGATGTGCAATACAAGACCGAGGATGGGGTACAAACAATAAATACCGACGAGCTGTTCGCCGGTAAAAAAGTCGTGGTGTTCGCGCTTCCGGGCGCTTTCACGCCGACCTGCTCGGCTTCGCATCTTCCTGGCTACGTGGTCAACTCGGACAGGCTTTTCGACAAGGGTGTCGACCGCATCGTCTGCCTGTCGGTCAACGATGCACACGTGATGCAGGCCTGGGGCGAAGACCAGAACGTCGAAGACCGGGTTATGATGATTGCCGACGGCAACGCCGACTTCAGTCGCGCCGTGGGGCTCGAAGTCGACCGCAGCGCCGGTGGTATGGGTATACGCTCGCAACGTTATGCCATGGTGGTCAATGACGGTGTCGTCGAACTACTCAATGTCGAGGCGCCGGGCGAATTCAAGATCAGCGACGCCGAAACTATCCTCAACAGCCTCTGAGCGGAGCTTTTCATGCCTGAAGCCAAGGGACCCAGCGAATTCGTCGATGCAGCCTACAGCCTGGAGGACGAGGCCAGCATGATCGAGTTTTACCGCAAATGGGCGGAAGACTACGATCACCAGATGCTGGAGGAACTGGGTTATACCTCGCCGACGACTATTGCACAGTTGCTGAGCGAGCATCTGGTGGACACCCGGTCCTCGATATTCGATATCGGTTGCGGCACCGGCCTGACCTGCGTTTATCTCGCCGAGAAAGGTTACGAAAATCTCGATGGGATAGACCTGTCGCCGGATATGGTGCGGGTCGCCGGGCAGCGCGGAATTTACCGCGAACTGCTGGTCGGCGACATTAACCAGACGCTGGAACGCGACGATGCGAGCTATGACGGTGTCATATCTTCGGGTACTTTCACCCACGGACATGTCGGCCCGCAGCCGCTGGACGAGTTATTTCGTATTCTCAGGCCCGGCGGTATTCTGGCCTGCACCGTGCACGACGACTTGTGGGAATCGATGGGTTTCAGGGCCAAGCTGGAATCACTCGCCGAAGACGGCGTCGCACAGTGCCTGAGTCAGGAAATGGACAGCTACTATCGAGACAGCCCTCCTGAGGGCTGGTTTTGCGTCTATCAGAAACGCTCCTGATCTGGCTCGGTCACGCTGACGAAATGATTCAGCAGGCTGGTAAGGTAGCTGCCCGCGGGCAGCCGCAGCTCCAGTTGCAGGGATTTGCCCGCCGCGTCCAGCTCGTATTGCAGGTCCTCGACCACGACCCTGAGTGGCCGCATCTGTAGCTTGACGTCCTGCTTGTCGAGACAGCTGGTTATTTCGCCATGCTCGCCGTGTACCTGCTGCTCTATCCGTAGAGCCGGGCCCGAGAGTTGATTCCGGCCACTGCCGTAGAGACTGGCGGTGCTGGCAATGTCCATGCTCGCATGACGCTGCAGCAAGGTTTCGTCGAGCGCTTCGCTGAAAATCGAATGGCTACCGCGCAGCATGAATACGTCGCCTTCGAGCGGTTCTTCCCAGTGACCCAGCGATATGCGTCGCGCCAGCACCTGGTTGAACAGGTGGCTGCGCATCGCAGATAGCAGCATGCCCCGGCGCGTGCGCTTGAGGCGCGACCCGGCAAGCTGCACTAATGCCTGTTCGACGTTGTCCTGGCGGCGACCAAAACGCTGCGACCCGAAATAATTGGCCATGCCCCGGTTCGCGACGGCGTCCAGCTGTTCACGAGTGGACGCGGGCAGGCCGTCGACCTCCCGGATACAGACGCGAAAGAAATTGGACTTGTGGCTGCCACGCCGCAGCTTGCTACGATTACGCAGCGCCCGCAGCACGCGATACCCGTCGCCGGCGGAGACTTCCGATTCTGTTTTCTGTCCGGGCAGATGCAGGCTCAGCCATTGCGTAGTCAGCGCGTTTTTATCCTTCATGCCGCTAAAGCCGATGTGGCGGGGATGAATCGAGAAATCCCGGGATATTCTTGCGACGAGTTCCGGCGTACTGAGGCCCGATTTTTCGACCTGCAGGAACAGGTGCTCCCCCTCACCCGAGGGTTCGAACCCGAGCTCTTCGAGCACTACAAAATCCTGCGGCCGCGACTTGA
>JAASSH010000384.1 GCA_021767985.1 Gammaproteobacteria bacterium
GACGACGGGGTATGGCACAACAGGAACCTCGGATCCCTTGGGCTCGGGCCGAACCAGGTCGCCGAAATCGTGATGCAGAACAACAGCACCGGCGCCGAGCGTCTGGCCGGCCTGCGCGCGCCCGGCTCGAGCATTAACCGCCGCTTCGACCTGCACGAGGCCGAGGCCGGCGGTGTCGACGTGGTATCGCTGATGGTCGAAACCGACGCCAGCAGCCAGGTTCAGGTGTACGCGGAGACGGTATCGAATATCGATTTTTACGTCGTCGGTTACTGGAGCACGTCGCCCGGCACCTGGACCGAGCTCGGCGGCACCAGCGCGCGCTCGACGCCGACCGCGGCCTGGGGAGTCAAGAATATCGCGAGCCTCGGCGTGCCGCCGAACTCGGTGACGCAGTTCGTCATCAGCAACGACGCGCTCGGCGCCGAAAACACGGTCGGCGCGCGCGCGGTCGGTTCGGGCCTGGATCGTTTCGTCGACCTGCAGGAAGCCGAGGCCGGCGGTTCCGACCTGGTCACGATGCACGCCCACGTCGACAGCAATACCGACGTCGAGTGGTACTCCGAGTCGGGCACCTCGGGGGTGTTCTTTTACCCGGTCGGCGCGTGGGTGCTCGCGCCGTGATCGTTAAAGAAATCGGGCATTCGGCCGATCCAGAGACTTGTCATCATTCGGGAAGCATTCGGTTGAGCGGTCAAGGAGACAGCGTGTCGTGAATATAAACCTGCCCATTCAGTTGCGCTTGGTATGGTCGAGCACCCGTTACGATTCGCCAGAGGTGACTCGCTTTGCACGCAAAAAATCGGTCGAAGAAGCGCGCCGGGGGCTCGCCGCGATGAGTATACTCATGATCGGGATTCTGCTGGTCGAGGGCATACTCTACGTCAGCTTCGCGCTCGATCCGCTGTACCTGTACACCTGCGCAATCCTGGTGATGCTGTCGCTCAACATGGTGTTTGCCGCGCGCACGGTCGCCGATCCCCATGCCCTGCATTTGCTCGGCATCACCCTGCTGGTGGTGTCGGGCAGCGCCTTCGTGCTGTTGGCGCACTACCAGCAGGTATTTCACCCGATGCTGTTCGCCAGCGTCGCGATGCTGTTCATCGTTATTCCGATGATGTCCTGGGGCCTCGGCGAGGCGCTCGCGGTGACGTTGCTGATCTACACCATGTTTACCCTGTCGACGATGAACGCGGAGTTCGACTTCGCCGATCAGAGTCTGTGGACCCTGCAATTCATCATGATTGCCGCCAGCGCCGTGAGCCTGTCGCTGGTGGTGCGCAATGTCCGGCTGCGCAAACATGATGTCTCGACCCAGCACGAGTTGGTGGTGGCGCACGACCGCATCACCGACCTGTCGAATCGCGATCCGCTGACCGGCGCGTGGAACCGGCGCTATTTCGACCTGAAGTTCGACCGCTACCTCGAAAGTTGCCGCGAAAATCAGAATCAATTCCATTTCATGCTGCTCGACGTCGACGATTTCAAAACGATCAACGACGTTTGCGGGCACGAAAGCGGGGACAAGGTTCTACAACACATCGGCCAGGCCTTCAACAGCGTGATCGGCGATCACGGCAGCCTGGTACGCATGGGGGGCGACGAGTTCGCGCTGATTTTCGCCGATCTCGAGCCCCGCGTGATCGCGATTCGGGCGTTGAAGAAGTTTTGCGAATTGAACGCCGCAAGTAAACACGACCACGTGGTCAAGGCGAGCCTCAGTATCGGGGTCGCGAGCGTGCCGCCCGACATCGAGGTTTCCTATCGGCAGCTCTACAAGCAGGCTGACCTGGCGCTTTACAAGGCGAAGAGCCTGAAGGATGCCAACCCGGCGCCGCCCAATATCGTGGTCAGCGTGCTGCAGGATCCCAACGATGTGCACCTCAGTACCCAGACTTTATGGAACAAGGACGCTAGCACCGGCGAGGCGGGCGGCGGGGCGGCCTGATCGCACAGTGCTGAATTCTAAGGAATTCACCGAATCGGCCGATCTATTTACAAGGTACCTGAACAGGACTAACCCCTATGAGCAGTAACTGGAACAAGGTCACGATCGAGGCGAACCTGATTTCGCTGCCGGACATTTACTGGCGGCTGAAGGAGATTCTCGCGACCCACGACTACTCGATGCAGGATGTCGCGCAATTGATCGTCTACGATCCCGGCATGACCGCGCGCCTGTTGAAGATCGTCAACAGCGCCTATTTCGGTTTCGCCGCTAAAATCGACACCGTCAACCACGCGGTGTCGATCCTCGGCGTGCAGCAGATCGAAGACCTGATTCTGACGACGTCGATCGCGGACGCGCTGGGCGACTACGAGTGCGAGCACCTGGATATCCGGCAATTCTGGTTGCGCTGCGTTTATCGCGCCATCGCCGCGCGCGACCTGGCCGGTGAATGCAGGCTGATGGACGGCGAGCGCATGTTCGTTGCCGGTTTACTCTCAGGCATCGGTCATCTGATCATGTATCAATCTTTGCCGGTACTGGCACAGCAGGCACAGCGCCTGGCCGACGAAAGCGGCAAACCGCTGCACCGCATGGAGCAGGAAGTTATCGGTTTCGATCATGCGCAGGTGGCGGCGCTGCTGATGCAGAACTGGAAGTTGCCCGCGAGCCATGTCGCGATTATCAGCAACCATCTCGAACCCGATCCCGACGCCGATTACCTGCTGGAGACTTCGATAGTCCATATCTCGGCCCTGATCGGTAACGCCTTTGCCGAGAGCCGGCCGCTGGACGAGATGCTGGTCAAGGCCGACAACCAGGCCTGGGATGTAACCGGCCTCGATACCGGGCATTGCGAGGCCATCGATCAGGTTGTTGCCGAGCAGCTGAGCAGCGTGGTCAATCTGCTGTTTCCGAAGATGCAGTGCGCCGCGGTTTAACTGTCGATGACGTTACTACAGAAATTCAGGAGCAAGACGGAATCCCGGATCCAGGCCTCGGTACCGGGCCTGATTGGCCTCGATATCGGCACCGATCGCATTCATCTGTGCCAGATTCGTCCGCTCGAGCACGGGCGTTATTCGATATACGCCAAGAACTCGATCGATTACTCGGGCGGACGTGAGAAACTGCTGGAGTCGCCGAAAAAATTAAAGCGCATGATCGGGGAGGCCCTCAGGCAGAAAAAGTTCAAGGGCAAGCGGGTGGTCGCGCTGATGCCCTGGGAAGACGTCAAGATCATGCTGTTGACTTACAAGTCGAACGTGAGTGACGTCGATGGCGAAGTGGTGCGTATGCTCGCCGGCCGGATCGAAGGCTCGATCGAGGATTACGTGGTCGATTACGTGCCGGTACGCTCCAACCCGGGTGACGAAGAACACATGGTGGTCGCCACGATTTCCGCCAGGGACAAAGTTAACCGTTTGCTGAACGCGTTGATCGGCTGCGGCCTGGAGGTCGATTCTCTGGA
>JAASSH010000385.1 GCA_021767985.1 Gammaproteobacteria bacterium
AAGAGGTAAACAAGACCTTCGGCAAGGTCGAATGGATCACCATATTCTTTTTCATCGGCCTTTTCATAACGGTTAAGGGGATCGAGGAAGCCGGCCTGTTAAGAATGCTCGCGGACCTGGTAATCAGCATTACCGGCGGTGACCTTATGGTTACGGCCCTGGCGACTCTGTGGATTTCAGCAGTCGCATCCGCGATCGTGGACAACATTCCCTTCGTCGCAACCATGATTCCGGTCATCAAATCGATGGCGCCAACCTTTGGCGGCGCCGAGAACCTGATGCCATTATGGTGGTCGCTGGCGCTGGGCGCCTGTCTTGGCGGCAACGGTTCGCTGGTCGGGGCAAGCGCCAACCTGATCGTCGCCGGTTTTGCCGAGCGCGCGGGTCACAGAATCAACTTCCTGCATTTCATGTTGCTGGCCTTTCCGATGATGCTGCTGAGTATCGTCATCGCCAGCCTCTACGTCTATTTGCGCTACCTTTAGCGTTTGAGCCGGGAGAAACCGTCATGAACGTAAAACAGGCCATGATCTCCAGCCGGGTTGCGGATAACGGGATGACCGTCAGGGAATTGTTCGAGGAATGCGCCCGTGCAAACCTGCCCGGCCTTCCATTCTGCGACGACCAGGGCCGGATCGTCGGGCGGGTTACACTGAAAAATGTGCTCAAGCGATCCTGTCTTCCGGAGTACATGGTAGAACTGGCCCACGTGCTGGGCGAGCGCTTTTCCCATATGGAGGACATGACCGTCGACATAATCCACTTACTCGATAAGCCGGTTGCCCCCTATGTCCAGGAACCACATCTGTCGCTCGAGTCCGATTCCACCGCGGTAAAGGCACTGGCAATGATGGAGCAAAGCGATACCAGCTACATATTAGTGGTAGACCAGGGACATTACCTGGGCACGGTGACAATCCATAGCCTGGCCAGCACCCTTGCCGCCGTCGAGGAGTTGAAATAAACCGCCAGACTGAACTTCCCCGCTAGTGGCCCGCTCCGAGATCCGGCAAACGGGATCGAGACGTCAAGAAGGGATACCGTTTCGCGCAACCACGCGCGCACTCGCGACGCGCTCGCCCTCGGGACTGGTCTCGATCGATTCATCGTACAGCAACAGCTCGAGCCCCGAGACTGCCGTGCGCAGCGCGCCAGGCGCAACCCGGTAATCCTTATTGCCAGGCCCGATCACGTCCGCATCGATGTTCAGGTGTTCCTGGCAAATCAGGTAGCCACCCGGCGCCAGGCAGCCGCACAACCGCGTAACGAGGGCGAGATTGACGTACCACATCACCAGGATCAGGTCGTAGTCGTTATCGAAATCGAAGGGCTGGTCGAAATCGTGCGCTATCCAGTTGATTTCGAGACCCTGCTCCGCGGCCCGCTGCCGCGCAATCTTCAAACCCTCGGGTGAAATGTCGACCGCGTCGACCCGGTGACCGAACCGTGCCAGGTATAACGCGTTACGCCCGGCCCCGCAGGCCACGTCCAGCGCCTTGCCGACAGGGATTTCGGGCAACCAGTCCTCCACCAGGGTCACCGGGTTACCCTTGCGATAGCTATCCTCGGCGTAGCGTTTATTCCACTTTTCCAGATCCTGTTTACTCATTGTCATCAACGACCTTCAGTAGAGATAGTCGCCGATAATTTCGACCAGGTGATCGACCCAGCGTTCCGGTATCAGTTCGGTCAGCTCGGGCGATACCTGGAAATCGGGCTCGAATAGTCTTTCGTGCAGCTGCCTGACCATCGCCGGCTCGGAGCTGGCGATATTCAGTTCACGATTCAGCCGCAGGCTGAAGCGATCGAAATTGGCCGAGCCGACACAGGCCCAATCGTCATAGATAGCCGCCTTGACATGCGAAAAGCCGGGATAGATGAAAACACGTATGCCGTGTTGCAGCATCACGTTGACCGCGAGCACGTTGCTGCGGGTGATCGGACCGTGGTCGGTTTCTATCGGCACCACCACCCGCACGTCTACCCCGCGCCGCCGTGCCATAACCAGTTCGCGCAGCATGCGATCGTCGGTGAAATAAGCGTTCTGGATGTAAATATAGCGCTGGGAGCGGCGTATAGCCTTGAGCTGGGCGTTGTATATCTCGTAGTTACCGGGCCCGGTCAGCAGTATCCGCAGCGGGTAACCCCGCTCGGGGTTGCGCTCCTCGAACGACCTGGCCGGCCCGATCAGGTAACCCAGGTCACCGAGCGGTCCGGCATGCCACCAGCTAACATCGAATTCCCGCGCGATTTTATCGACTACCGGCCCGCGCAACTCCATCATCAGGTCATGCCAGTCGTAACGATACTCGCGACCTATATTCATGCCGCCGACATAAGCGACCTGCTGATCGATAATAAAAGTTTTGACGTGGTCGCCGGTAAACCAGGGATTGGATTTCTGACGCACCTTGACCCGCGAATCCGACTCGAGAAACGATCGCACCGATGCCGGTGCCTTATGAAAATCCGGCACGGATTCTGATTCGGCCATGGTTCCCGCAATCGTACCGAGTCCGTCGAGCAGAACCCTGACGTCAACACCCTCGTTCGAACGACGTTTCAACAACTCGCCAATGCTCACCGCGTAGTCGTCGTCATCGAAAATATAGGTCTGCAGCCGGACCGACTCCTGAGCCGTCGTCAGGTTATCGATAAACCGTGGGAAGAACGCGTCGCCATCGACCAGCACGTCGACCTCGCCCATTGTTTGCGGGCGGCTGGCAACCTTGTCGAGCTCACGCTCCCAGCTTTGCAGATCCATCGGCGGCGCATCGGCGAGCGGCGGCACGGGTTTGTCGAGCAGTCCTGTCGTCCAGTCGAATCGTACGGTTGTCACGGCGGTATCGGTAAGCACGAAGAACAGGCGATAAAGCGACGATACCGGGCGCACCAGGAGGTTTGTCAGGTGACTGTGCAAAAAGTGCCCGAACGCCTGCCCGCCCTTGAAACCAGCCACCGGGGGGATCGCAACCGGTTCGAGCGGCACGTTCCTGACGAAGATCAGCAGTTGACGTTCGACATTGATATACAGAAACGGCAGCGAATACCACCCGGCATCCCCGGTGTTAAACGCGAACTCGGTATCCGTAATGCCCTGCTCGAGCAGGTATTGCTGCAGGATCGGCCGCCCGCGGCGCATGAATTCATCGAAGCGCAAAACCGACTGTACCCGGTAATTGCCAGGCTTGTCCTGCAATCGGGTGGCGCCAAATTCACCACCCTTGTCGTAATACAGAAAATACTCCGCGTGTCCGAAATCGACCACCAGGCCGGTGCCGTCGGCCGGCACCACCGCGCGCAGCAGGCGATCGCGCAGCAGCTGCCATTGATCGACACCAAAGATCGGTATCTTGACGGCATCCTCGGGTAAGGCTTCCCATGGAGTCGATTGTCGGTACTGCATCGGTA
>JAASSH010000080.1 GCA_021767985.1 Gammaproteobacteria bacterium
AAATGTTCGGCGATGTAGGGCAGATTCTTTTTCATACCCTTGACCAGCGCACGCACGCCAAGCTGTTCCGAAAGCCAGCGTTCGAGAAAAGGTTTGGCGGTATCCCACAGGTCCAGCTGCGGATAAAGCTGGCGCCCGATCCCCTCGATATGCAACAGCGTTTTTTCCAGTAGCAGCAGCTGCGGCTGGATCTCCATGTTGAACCTGCGCGCGGTCTGGAACAATCGCAGTAGCAACTGGCCGAAGGATATTTCGGACAGGGGCCGCTGAAACATCGGTTCGCAGACGCTGCGAATCGCGGCTTCGAATTCATCGACGCGAGTATTGCGGTCGACCCATCCGGATTCGACATGTAACTCGGCGACGCGGCGATAATCCCGGTTGAAAAACGCGACGAAGTTCTCCGCGAGGTAGCGTTGGTCGCTGGTCGACAGCGAGCCCATGATGCCAAAGTCGATGGCGATATATTTCGGATCGGCAGGGTTTTCCCGGTCGACGAAGATATTGCCCGGATGCATATCCGCATGAAAATAATTGTGGCGAAACACCTGGGTAAAAAAGATTTCGACACCCTTACGCGACAGAATTTCCAAATCGACGTCATGCGCCGTCAGTTGCTTTAGATCAGTCACCGGAATACCGCTGATGCGTTCCATGACCATGACTCTCGGGCGACAGTAGTCCCAGTGCACGAAGGGTACGTAAAGATCCGGCGAAGCCTCGAAGTTGCGTCGTAGCTCGCTGGCATTGGCGGCCTCGCGCACCAGGTCCAGTTCGTTCATGATCGTGGTTTCGAATTCCTGCACGATCTGGATCGGCTTCAAGCGCCTGGCTTCTTCCCAGTAGCGGTCCGCCATTTTTGCCAACAGCATCATCACTTCGATGTCGCGCCGAATTTTCTTTTCGATCCCGGGCCTGACTATCTTGACCACCACGTCCTGGCCATCGGGCAGTTTCGCGGCATAAACCTGGGCGATCGATGCGGACGCGATTTCGTTTTCATCGAACAGTTTGAAAGCCTGTTCCAGCGGCATGCCGAGCTGCTGTTCGAGGATGTCGCGCGCCTCGTACCACGGGAAGGGCGGAACCTGGTCCAGCAGCTTCTCCAGTTCGTCGGCGATTTCATCGCCGAACAGGTCGCGTCGCGTGGCCAGCATCTGACCGAACTTGATGAATATCGGCCCCAGCGATTCGATACACAGTCGCAGGCGCTCGGCCTCGCTGCGATCGTTTCCGCGGAACCAGTTGAAAGGATTGATCACACCCAGCAGGTAGAGCGGGCGGAAAAAGTGCATCGACAATACAATCTGGTCGAGGCCGAAGCGCGCCAGCGTAAAGTTAATGCTTATCAGGCGAAACAGGTTGCGCATTATCGCGAACTGGTTTTCTCGATTATCTGCTGCAACCTGGCCTCGGCGCGCGCTACATCGTGCCTGAGCTCGGTCAATTGCGACTGGAAAACCTCGAACTCGACCTGGGTCGGGCTGAGCCGGGCCTCTTCGCGCAGGTATTCGCTGCTGGTCAGCAATACCGAATCGGCGCTTTGCCTGAACCAGTCGCCAAAACGGCGTAACTGCTGATTAAGCTGGACCGCGACTACATCGCCGGTTTGCTGCGCCAGCGCTTCTTCCCAATCGATATCGAGTCCGGCCAGGATGCGCTGCAGTTTTTGGGCCAGCGACACGTTACCGCTGAAACTGACCCGCTCCTGGATCGAAGTGGATACCTTGTCATCCTGCGATGCGAGGTTGACTAACGCCATCAGGCGACCGGATATGGTGGCGTCAACCTCGCGCGCCGGCGCGTTGCGGCTCAGGCGGATGCCCCAGTCGCCCGGGTGACAGTAAAGTCTGAAGTCGAGGTCGGTAATTTCGATGGAGATGCAGTGGCCCTGCATTTCACGACAGCCCGCCAGCGCGGTTTCGTCGAAGGCCAGCAGCCGGTTGCCGCCAATTTCCGCGGCCGCCAGTAGTGAGCTCTTTATCGAATCGGCCAGGGTGGCGCTGAGACTGTCGGAGGCTTGCACGGTATCGTAGCGCCTAGTACTTGAATGCGCGGTGCAGCGCCACGATGCCGCCACTGAGGTTGTGCACCTCGACTTCGTCGAAACCTCCCTGCTCGAGGATGATCTGCTTGAGGGTATCCTGGTCGGGATGCCTGCGAATCGATTCGGCCAGGTACTGGTAGCTGGCCCGATCGTTGGCGATGGCCTGGCCCATGCGCGGCAACAGGTTGAAGGAATAAAAATCGTAAAGCCGCTCCAGCGGTTCGTATATCGGCCTCGAGAACTCGAGCACGCACAACCGACCGCCGGGCTTTAACACGCGTTGCATCGATGCCAGCGCAGCGCCCTTGTCGGTAACGTTGCGCAAGCCGAAGGCCATCGTTATGCAGTCGAAATGGTTGTCGGCGAAGGGTAGTATCTCGGCGTTACACTGGACGGTTTCGATCCTGCCGACCAGTCCGCTGTCGATGACGCGGTCGCGCCCGCGTTGCAGCATGTCGGCGTTGATATCGGCGAGGATAACCTGTCCGCCTGCGCCCACGATGCCTGCCTGCTTGAGCGCCAGGTCACCGGTGCCGCCGGCCAGGTCGAGTACCCGGTGCCCGGGTCGCAGGCCACACATTTCGAGCGTGAAGCGCTTCCACAGGCGGTGAATGCCAAACGACATGACGTCATTCATCAAGTCGTATTTTTGCGCTACCGAAGTGAAAACTTCGCCGACGCGGCGCTGCTTTTCGGAAGTCGGGATTTCTTCGTAGCCGAAGTCTGTAGAGCTGTCTTGTTGCATGATTCGAACCATAACAGATGAGGGCAGTGCAGCAAACCTTGATGTTTGTGCCTTCGATGCTGGTTGTTTCAGCTCCGCAGGAGATGATCAGGCCATAAGTTTTAGCAACTGTTTCGTCGCGATTCCAAGGCGACGAGATTTATACGGTTACCCGGATCTTTGACATGCGAAGCGAACCAGCGGTCCGTCGCTGCGGGCACTCACGATTCGGATTTACGCTTATGCCCGGCTGCTGCGAGTCGCTCGAGGTAATGTTGCCAACGCTCGTCGTAGGTGGCCCCGAGCTCATAAAGATAATCCCAGCTATAAATGCCGGTATCGTGATTGTCGTCGAACACCAGCTTGATCGCGTAATGCCCCATCGGCTCGATCGCTTCGATGTTGACGTCCTCCTTGCCGATCTGCAGCACATCCTGTCCGGGCCCATGGCCCTGGACCTCGGCCGAGGGCGAATAAACCCTCAGGTACTCGACCGGTAATTTGAAATTCGAGCCGTCTTCGAAGCTGAGTTCGAGCACGCGCGACACCTGGTGCAGATTGATTTCGGTTGGCTTCATTACAGGATGTACTGTGACAGATCCTCGTCGAGCGACAGCTCACCGAGGTGTTCGTTGACGTAATCCGCGTCGATGGTGATGGTTTGCGCCACCATGTCCGACGCTTCGAAACTGATCGATTCCAGCAGTCGTTCCATCACGGTATGCAGGCGACGGGCACCGATATTTTCCTGTTTTTCATTGACCTGCCATGCGACCTCGGCGATACGCGCCAGGGCGTCATCGGTAAACGACAGGGTTAGTCCCTCGGTTTCCATCAGCGCGGTGTACTGCTCGGTCAGGCTGGCGTTGGGTTCGCGCAGGATGCGCACAAAGTCGCCGACGGTCAGTGCCGACAGTTCGACCCGGATTGGCAACCGCCCCTGCAATTCGGGTATCAGGTCACTGGGCTTGGACAGGTGGAATGCACCCGAGGCGATGAACAGGATGTGATCGGTCTTGATCATACCGGCCTTGGTGGAGACGGTGCAGCCCTCGACCAGCGGCAGCAGGTCGCGCTGTACGCCCTCGCGCGAAACGTCGGCGCCGCTGGTTTCCTGGCGTTTTGCGACCTTGTCGATTTCGTCGATAAACACGATCCCGTTTTGCTCGGCGTTTTCGAGTGCGCTCAGTTTGAGTTCATCTTCGTTGATCAGTTTTGCCGCCTCTTCGTCGGTGAGCATCTTCAACGCATCCTCGACCCGTAGCTTGCGCGTTCTGGACTTCGGGTTACCGAGATTCTGGAACAGTCCCTGCAGCTGGTTGGTCATGTCTTCCATGCCTGGCGGCGCCATGATTTCGACACCGACGCTCGGTAGTTGCAGGTCGACCTCGATCTCCTTGTCGTTGAGCTTGCCCTCGCGCAGCATCTTGCGAAATTTCTGGCGCGTGTTGTCGCCCGGGCTCGCTGCTTCCTCGGAAAAATCACTCGGCCGCGGCAGCAGGGCGTCGAGTACTTTCTCCTCGGCCGCATCCTCGGCGCGGTGACGCACGCGTCCGACCTCCGCCTCGCGCATTTGCTTGACCGAGACGTCGACCAGGTCGCGAATAATCGACTCGACGTCGCGTCCAACGTAACCGACCTCGGTGAACTTGGTCGCTTCGACCTTGATAAAAGGCGCGTTTGCCAGCCGGGCCAGTCGACGCGCGATTTCAGTCTTGCCGACCCCGGTGGGGCCCATCATCAGGATGTTCTTGGGTGTAATCTCGTTGCGCAATTCCTCGTCGACCTGCTGGCGGCGCCAGCGGTTGCGCAGCGCGATGGCAACCGCGCGCTTGGCGTTGTCCTGGCCGATAATATGTTTATCGAGTTCCTGCGATATCTCGCGCGGCGTCATCGGCGATGTGATGTTGTTACTGTCCATACAGGCTACTGGTAGTCGATTTGTTCGAAGTTATGGTTGAGGTTGGTATAAACGCAGATTTCGCCGGCAATTTGTAAACCCTTTTCGACGATTTCGCGTGCGCTCATTTCGGTGGTGTCCAGCATTGCGCGCGCCGCGGCCTGGGCGTAGGCACCGCCCGAGCCGATGGCCATCAGGCTGTCTTCCGGCTCGATCACGTCCCCGTTGCCACTGATAATCAGCGACGCTTCTTCGTTGGCGACGCATAGCAAAGCCTCGAGGCGTCGCAGGGCGCGATCCGAGCGCCATTCCTTGGCCAGCTCCACCGCGGCGCGAATCATTTGTCCGCTGTGCTTCTCGAGCTTGCCCTCGAACAGTTCGAATAACAGGAAAGCATCCGCAGTACCGCCGGCGAATCCCGCGACGACCTTGTCCTTGTAGAGGCGCCTTACCTTGCGCGCATTACCCTTCATGATGGTGTCACCCAGGCTGACCTGGCCATCGCCGCCGATGACGACGCTGTTATTGCGCCGCACCGACAGTATCGTGGTGCCTTCAAATTGTTCCAAAATTCCGCCCCGCAAACCTCGCTTTAGAGATTGTCATATATAGGCGGCGCAAAGGGAATACAAGAGTTGCATGCTTTCGCGGCAATAGAGTGGCTGCCAGCGAAAACTGGGGTCTGGCCTCGGGCTTAGACCTCTGCCAAGGGGTCAGGGAACATATCAGGATTTACGTTTCGCGCGCGGGTGCGCCGCGTCGTAGACCTGGGCCAGGTGCTGAAAATCGAGATGGGTGTAGACCTGGGTGGTCGCGATGTTGACGTGGCCAAGCAGTTCCTGCACGGCGCGCAGGTCCGAGCTCGATTCGAGCATGTGGGTGGCGAATGAATGCCGCAGTACGTGCGGTGACAGGTGCTGATCCAGCGCCGCGCGCTGGATTAGCGATTTGAGCCGGCTTTGCACGTTACGCGGCGAAATGCGGTCGCCCCGCTTGCTCAGGAACAGGGCCTTTTGATGCGTATCCTTACAATACTCCGGTCGCAGTCGCAGCCAGCGTTGCACGGCTTCCACTGCCTTGCTGCCGATCGGCAAATGCCGGGTTTTATTACCCTTGCCGGTAACGATTAAATGTTTCTGCGCCAGGTCGATATCGTCCAGGTCGATGTTCACCAGTTCGGCGAGCCGCAGCCCGGACGAATAAATCAGCTCGAAAATGGCAACGTCGCGCACCAGCAGCCCGTCGTTGTCGTCGTTGACCCGCAGCAGTCGATCGATGGACTCGGCGTCGCAGGTTTTGGGCAGGGCTTTGCCTGACCTGGGCGCGCGCACTTCCAGCGCCGGGTTTTGAGCGGTCAGGCCGTTTTTGATCAGGAACTGGTAGAGGCTGCGAATGGAAGACAATTCGCGCGCAATAGTGCGGCTTTTACGTCCCTGGCGGTGGCGCTGCGCCGCGAACTCGCTGACCAGGCTATAGTCAACCCGTTGCCAGGCGTCGATACCCCTTTGCGCCAGGTATTTCTGAAACTGCTCGAGATCGCGGCGGTAATTACTGCAGGTGTGGGGGGAATAATACTTTTCACTGCGCAGCATCTGGATGAACTGTTCCAGATATTCGGTCACTGCGGTTACGCCACCTGCAGCAGGTTTTTCAATCGATTACTGACCAGTTCGCCCAGCTGTTGCAGAAAGATCGTGCCCATCGACAGGCCGAAGCGGTCGGCGCTGGTGCTGCCAAGGCATAGCAGCCCCAGGTCTTGTGTGTGATAAAGCGGAATCATCGCGCTGGAGCCGATTTGAAGATCAGGACCGAACAGTTCATGGTTGATTTTTTCATCCTGGCGGCCGCAGACCGGTTTACGCGCCTCGATCCAGGGTTTGACGCTGTCTACAATGCCGCTGTCGGCATCGAGGTAGAGCCCCTCGAGGATATCGCTGTCGACGCTGATCCCCGGCAGGAAGCGGAAACAGACAAAATCGGTATAGAAAAAAGTCTGCACCTGGTCCTGCACCATGGCGAGCACGTCGTGCAGCTGGTCGGTATTCATCAATTCCAGTGCCAGGCGGTGAAAGCGCTGATTCAGCTCCTCGTTCTCACGCGCAATGCCGACCAGTTCGTCGATCTTGGACTTGAGTGACAGGTTCTCCTCGCGCAGGAGTTTGAGCTGACGCTCTACCAGCGAGGTCGCGGCGCCGGTCTGGTGGGGAATAGCCAGCGCCGAAAAAATGTCGGGGTATTTCATTAAGACGTCGGGATTATCCTGCAGGTACTGGATAATTCTTGTTTCGTCGATTTGCTCGGATTGCTGTGCTTCCGCGGATACTTCACTCATATTCGATTTCGCCCCTATAAACCATTGCAGTTTCGCCCGTCATCATAACGGGGTTTGCGTCGCCTTGCCATTCCAGATTGAGGTCGCCGCCGCGCAGCGTCGCCGTCGCCATCGGCGCCAGCAGGTTCAGCTCTACCCCGGCCACCATGGCCGCGCAGGCACCGCTGCCGCAGGCGCGGGTTTCGCCGACACCGCGCTCGAAAACGCGCAGCTTGAAGCTTTCGCGGTCGACTATCTGCATGAAGCCGACATTGGCGCGCTCGGGAAACATCATGTGCGATTCGAAATAAGGTCCCATGCTTTCGACCGGGGCTGTTTCGACATCTTCGACCTGGATCACCATGTGAGGGTTACCGATCGACATCGCGCTGAAGCTGACTTCCTGGCCCTGGTAGTCGCTGCGATAAAGGGTTTCCCGGGTTTCGGCACGCAGCGGAATCTCGGCCGGTTCGAAGCGAGGCACACCCATATCGACGCGGTAGCGGGTGGCATCGATGGCCTCGAGTTTCAGCAGGCCGGTGTTGGTCTCGACCGGGATGATGTCGAGGTCGGTCAGTCCCTGCTCACGTACGAAACGTGCGAAACAGCGCGCACCGTTTCCGCACTGGGCGACCTCGCCGCCGTCGGCGTTATAAATCCGGTACTTGAATGCTGCAGCATCGTTATCCGGCTTTTCGACGATCAGCATTTGATCGAAACCGATGCCGTCGAAGCGGTCGGCCCAACGCCGTACCAGCTCCGGATTCGGGGCGAAGCGCTGGTGAATGGCGTCGATCACGGCGAAATCGTTGCCGAGACCGTGCATCTTGGCAAATTTGATTTTCATGGCAGCAGGGATTCGCCGCGAATCAGGTCTTCGAAGCCTTCGCGCTTGCGCACGCAGTAATGCCGATCGCCATCGACCATCACTTCGGCCGCTCGCATGCGAGTGTTGTAGTTTGACGCCATGCCGAAAGCATAGG
>JAASSH010000386.1 GCA_021767985.1 Gammaproteobacteria bacterium
GACAACAGCAGCGGGTATTTGTCCCGGTCCGCATGAATCTCGGTGGTAAATATCGACATCACGTCGGGACGATCGAGGTAATAGGTAATGTAGCGAAAACCCTCGGCCTCGCACTGGGTGCAAAAATTACCGTTGGACAGGTACAGGCCTTCGAGGCGGGTGTTGGCCGCGGGGTCGATCTCGACCTCGCAGCGGAGTTCGAAGCGATCCGGCACCGACGCGATCGTCAGGGTCTCGGCAGCGAGCCGGTAATCCCCGTCCTGCAGAATCTCGCCATCCAACCGCAGCTCGATCAGCTTCAGTTCGATGCCGTCGAGGACCAGCGCGGCATCCCGGTCGTCGGTCTTACGTTCGATTTCCAGAACGCTTTTTACCCGGGTGCTGGCGGCGTCGAGATGAAACTCCAGCCGCGTTCTGGTGATGCTGAAATCGGGCGCGCGATAGTCTTTTAAATATTTACGTTTGTGCTGATCGGTTTTCATGATCCGGGCCTGAAAATAGGTCGCATAAGTGTACCCTAAGGAGTATCATTCGCAGCATTTTTCATCCGTGGAGATTCAAAAATGGCCGTCGAACGTACGCTTTCGATCATCAAACCCGACGCTGTTGCCAAAAATGTCATCGGCGAGATTTACGACCGCTTTGAAAAGGCCGGTTTGCGCATTGTCGCCGCACGCATGGAGCATTTGTCCGCCGACAAGGCTGGTGAATTTTATGCCGTGCACAAGGAACGCCCGTTTTATGGCGACCTGGTCGCGTTCATGACTTCAGGACCGGTCATGGTGCAGGTGCTCGAAGGCGAGGATGCCATTGCCAAAAACCGCGAAGTCATGGGTGCGACCAACCCGGCCGACGCGGCACCCGGAACCATTCGTGCCGATTTCGCACAGACCGTCGATGAGAACGCGGTTCATGGTTCGGACGGTCCCGATACCGCGAAGGCCGAGATCGAGTTCTTTTTCGGTAGCGACGGCGTCTGCGCGCGGACGCGTTAATCCCGGGACAAGGTTTCAGCGTGGTCTCCGCGCTGAAACTGTTTCAAGACCCTGGTTCCAGTTCCTGCTCCCACCAGGCCGGCAGCCCGGCGATCGAATCCAGCAGCGCAAAAGGTTTTATCTCGCCGCCCAGATCGCTCTCGCGAAACTTTCCCGTCCTGACCTGGATACCGCGAATACCGCAGCGTTGCGCGGCATCGACATCGCCAACGATATCGTCACCAATCATCAGCGCCTGGCTGGCGCTTGCCTGTAACATCGCGAGCGAGGCCTCGAAAAAAGCCGGGGCGGGTTTGCCGACGACAACCGCCTCGCAGTCAGCCGCATGTTCCAGTGCCTTGATGAAGGGCGCCACGTCCAGCTGCAAACCGTCGCGTCCTCGCCAGTAACGCGTCATGCCGAGCGCGATCAGACTCGGCTGCGGTTCCTGCATCAGGAACTGAAACGCCCGGTTCAGCAACTTGAAATCCCAGGCCTCGCCGAGGTCGCCGACGACAACCGCATCGACCACGGCATCCTGATCCGGGATCACCGCTTCGATACCGCTAAAATCCTGCTGCGTGGCTGCCGGCACGAAGAGTGCGGCCTTGCGTATCCGGTGCTCTGCGAGCCACTGGTTGGCGGCAACCACCGGGGTCATGACTTCGTCGAGTCGAGCACTGAAACCCAGCTCCTCGAATTTTTTCAGCAGGGCCGCGCGCGGCCGAGAGGTGGTATTGGTCACGAACAGATGGGGAACCTGTTGCGTCCGAATCCAGTTCAGCGCCTCGAGAGCACCCTCGATCAGGCGACCGCTCTGATAAATAACACCGTCCAGGTCTATCAGTAAGGCATGGCGGGTAGCTTCGCTGGCAGGCATGTGACCTAACTCGTTTACAACGCGATTCGACCCAGAATATCGCTATGCCGGAGGGGAATCAACAGCCTGTTCCGCGCCAGGAATTCGTGCTAAGGTCCGCTGCTGTCCGCTACTGATCGGCAATACGCATGAGAATCGAAGAAGACAGCAAACTCGATTACAGGGATGTGTTGATACGCCCCAAGCGCAGCACGTTGGGCAGCCGCAAGGACGTGGAACTGGAGCGCGAATTCACCTTTCGCAACTACCGCTCGGATAACGACGAACACTACCGCGGCATTCCGATCATGGCCTCCAATATGGACGGGGTCGGCACCTTCGAGATGGCCGATGCGCTCGCCGCAATGGGCCTGTTTACCTGCCTGGTAAAAAATTACGAAGCCGACCAGTTGATCGAATTTTTCAGCGACGGTCACGAATCGCGCCGTGCCAACGTCGCCTACTCCACCGGTATCACCGAGCAGGATTTCGATAAATTCAAGGGCGTTTACGACAAAACCGGCCGCAATCTCAAGTACGTCTGCGTCGACGTCGCCAACGGCTATTCCGAGCGCTTCTCGGATTTTATCAAGCAGTTGCGTGATGCCTACCCGCATATCGTGATCATCGCCGGCAACGTCGTTACCGGCGAAATGACCGAAGAATTGATTCTGAGCGGCGCCGATATCGTCAAGGTCGGCATCGGGCCTGGCAGCGTCTGCACCACGCGGATTCAGACCGGCGTCGGCTTTCCACAATTGTCGGCCGTTATCGAATGCGCCGATTCCGCCCACGGACTCGGCGGCCATATTATCGCCGACGGCGGCTGCACCTGCCCAGGCGACCTCGCCAAGGCTTTCGCGGCGGGCGCCGATTTCGTCATGCTCGGCGGCATGCTGGCGGGACACGACGAAGGCGGCGGTGAAATCATCACGCGCCATTTCAGAAGCGGCGAGGTCAGTCGCACCGACAGCGGCTGGGAAGATCTGATCGAAGAACGCAAGTTCGTCAATTTTTACGGCATGAGTTCGAAGGCGGCTAATGAAAAACATTTCGGCGGGCTCAAGGAATACCGCTCCTCCGAGGGCCGCGAGATCCAGGTGCCCTATCGCGGCAAGATTGAAAACACGATCCAGGACCTGCTCGGCGGAGTACGCAGCACCTGCACCTACGCCGGCGCCAAGAAGCTGAAGTGGCTCAGCAAATGCACCACTTTCGTCAAGACGAGCGAACAGTTCAACTCGGTGTTTGCCGAAAAATAAGCTAACTTTCGCAAGGCGCTATGCCCGAGCTCCCGTTATCCCGGATCGAGCCAGCGGGTTTACAGCCATTATCTATCGACGCCTGCAAAACCTGCACGACTCTAGCCAGGGGTTATAATTGACTTCATTAAATTCAGCATTATCAATGATTTATTTAAACTATTTAAACTAAATTATAGAATTGATACGACACCGCCAGGCACTGTCCCTGGCGATAAAGCGCGGCTTATACCAGTATATGGTTGTTTTCAGTATTTTATCGGCGTCGCCACCGGCAGAGACATGCCGAGGCCTGAAAGAAC
>JAASSH010000387.1 GCA_021767985.1 Gammaproteobacteria bacterium
AATTTCCGATAGGTGACCGCGATGATGCAGCGTTTAAGCAATACGCCGACCAGACTCCTGCTGACGGTTTTACTGGTTTCGTTCGCCGGTCTGCTCCATGCGGCCAACAAACCGCTGTTGATGGAAGGCAAGAAAACCCTCTACCAGCGGGTGTTAAGTGTGCCCGATGCGCGGCTCTACCAGGAACCCAGGGAAGCAGGTGCCTCCGCGATCATCATTCCTTTCAGCGTGCTCTATGTTTACGAAAAGGGCGACGACTGGCTCAAGGTGGGATATGACAGCTTCGGGCAAACAGCCGGCTGGGTAAAGAGCGACAAGGCTATCGTCTGGAACCAGGCGTTGACGGTTTCGTTCAAGGATCCGCAGGACATCCAGCGGGTCATGATGTTCAACAGCAAGAACGATCTCGAAAAGCTGGTCAGCAATTATGACAGGCAGGGCTACCAGGCTCTGTATGACGCAATCGTCAATGACGAGCCGCCGCCCGATTCGCCGGTTATCGCGATTCAACCCGAGGCGCACCTGGAAATCAGGGATAATTTTTACCTGGTGCCGATCAAACAGCACGAAGATGTCTACCTCGGCAACGAGCAGGCGCGTATGCTGGAGATCGCCAGCGTGCCGCTCGATGATTCCGGCGACGTTTCCGAACTCAAAAGCATGAATTCCGGTCGCAGCTACCGCAGCGGTATCCATTTCGTGATCGATTCGACGCAGTCGATGGGACCCTATATCGACCGTACCCGTGAGGCCGTGAAGAAGGTTTACTCGGCGATCGAGCGGCAGGGGCTGACCAACCAGGTGAGTTTCGGTCTGACCGCATACCGCGACAATACCGGGCAGGTGCCCGAGCTCGACTACCTGACCCGCCGTTTCGTCAGCCTCGAGCAGGGCACCAATGTCGAACAGTTCCTGCAGCGCGTTAACGACTTAAAACCCTCGCAGGTATCCAGCCGGGATTTTCGCGAGGATGCCTACGCCGGCATCAAGTCGGCAATCGAGGATTCCGACTGGGACAAGTTCGACGCGCGCTACGTGGTATTGATAACCGACGCGGGACCGCGCGAGAGCCACGATTCGCTGGGCGCAACCCGGCTCAATGCCCAGGCGTTGCGCCAGCTTGCCTATGACAAGGGCATTTCTATCTGGGTGCTGCATTTGCGCACACCCTCGGCAGCGGCGAATCACGAGCAGGCCGAGGAGCTTTACAAGCAGCTTTCATATTTTCCGGGAATCGGCGATTTCTACTACGGCGTCAGCCTGGGACAGGTAGACGAGTTCGGTAACGTGCTGGAAGTGCTTGCCAACCAGATAACCCAGCAGGTGCTGGCAACCACTAACGGGGTGCCGCCGTTGCCGCTGCCGGAACAGCAGGGCGAAGTCCAGACGCAACTGGCGCAATTGCAGGACCGGGTGGCCAAGCTCGGCAACGCCTTGCGCATGCGTTATATCCAGCGCGAATCGGGTCAACCGCTGCCCTCGGTGTTCGACGCCTGGATGGTCGATCGTGATTTCATCAATCCCGAGCGTTCCGCGGTAGACGTGCGGGTGCTGCTGACGCGAGACCAGCTGAGCGATCTCAAGAATGTCATGCAGCAGGTGTTGGAACTGGCCGAGGAGGGCGTGCTGAGCCCGCAGAGTTTTATCGACGACCTGCAAAGCCTGGCCGCGACCGTTAGCCGCGACCCGTCCTCGGTTGCCGGCAGCACGTCGGGGGCCGGCGCCAACCTGGCCGACATGGGCTATATGCGGGAGTACATCGAGGACCTGCCCTATACCGGGGAAGTCATGGACCTGACCCTGGAAAGCTGGGAAGAATGGTCCGCCAAGGTGCAGATCGAGTTCATGCACCGGCTCGAGAGCAAGATCAATTACTACCAGGCGCTGCACGATCATACCGATCTCTGGGTTACTCCCGGCGGCGGGCCGGTCAACGGTAACTCGGTATTTCCGGTTGCGCTCGATCTGCTGCCTTAGACTTTCGTGACCGTCGTCTATTCTTTAAAGAACGTCGTCAAGGAACGACTGATCGACGGCGTCGGTTTCCGCCTGATAGTCCCCGAAATACAGATCAGCGCGCAGGAAAATATCGCCCTGGTCGGCCATAGCGGCTGCGGCAAGAGTACCCTGCTCGATATGCTGGCGTTAATCCTGCGGCCCGACAGCAGCGACGAGTTCGACCTGCACCCGGTGGGCGGCGACAACCACGATCTCGGCAAGTTGTGGCAGCGCGACAAGCAGAGCAAATTGTCGCAGATTCGCAAGCAGCATATCGGTTACGTATTGCAATCGGGCGGGCTCCTGCCCTACCTGACGGTGCGCGAAAACATCGAGCTGCCGCGCAAGTTGCTCAAACTGCCGGACGACGATTCGATCGATTCGATTTCGCGGGTGCTCGGCATCGACCGTCAGCTCGACAAGCTGCCGGGCCTGCTGTCCGCCGGTGAACGACAGCGCGCCGCTTTCGCGCGTGCGCTGTCGCATCGCCCTTCGATACTGATCGCCGACGAGCCCACCTCGGCACTCGATCCGATCACCGCACAAAAAATCATGGCGGTGGTGATGGAGGTGATCAGGGGCCTCAAGATTACCCTGATTACCGCGAGCCACGACTGGGCGCATGTGTACAAGATGGAATTGCGTACTCTCAAGCAGGAGGCCGAGGCGGTCGAGGACGGCAAGGTTTACCAGTCGAGATTTACTGACTAATGGCGCAAATTTCCAGCATTGTTCGTCTCAGTTTTCGTGATTATGGCCACGAGTGGCGCATGTCTGGCTGTTTTATTATGGCGCTGGCCTCGGTGCTGGCACCGATGATGATTTTGTTCGGGCTCAAGTTCGGCATTGTCACCACCATGGTCAACGAACTGGTGGAAAACCCGGCCAACCGCGAAATCAGGCCGATCGGCAGCGGTCGTTACAACGATGCCTGGATCGAGGCCTACCGCAAGCGCGGGGACGTTGAGTTCATCATCCCGAAAACGCGGGCGCTGGCGGCGACCATCCAGCTCAAAAGCGACACCTCGAAGCGCATCCTTTCCACCGAGCTGCTTGCTACCGCGGCCGGAGATCCACTGTTGGCCGGCATCCCGAAAGTGCCGCAGGATTACTACCAGGTTATCCTGAGCCAGAGCGCCGCCAACAAGTTGAATGTCAAAACCGGCGATCAGATCGACGCCAGCCTGGCACGGCAGTTCCAGGGCAGACGCGAGCGGGTGCATTTGTTCCTGACCGTTATGGATGTCGCGGATGCGAGCGTGACCACCCGCAACGTGGCTTTCGTCAATCTCGATTTGCTCATCGCGAGCGAACAGTTTAAGGACGGGCGCGCGGTACCGGAGCTCGGCTGGGAGGGCACCAGCGACGATTCGGCGGAACGGGTCTATCCCTCCT
>JAASSH010000081.1 GCA_021767985.1 Gammaproteobacteria bacterium
ATTGCGATCGTTGATATCGTTAAGCTCCTGCTCGTAAACCAGGCGCGCCGCAATTTTCGTTCTCGAGTTGGGCCATACGTCGAGTTCGGTTATGACGTCTGATTTGGATTCTTCTTCGCGGACGCCGTCGAGGCTAACGCGGCGATCCTCGAAATAGAAAATCTGACCCACACGCAGGTGCATCAGTTCATCGCCACTATCGTTGTCGTACACACGACTCGCCAGGCCCAGTGTGACCTGGCTGGCATCGCCGATTCGATCGGCGCCGGTAAAACGATTGTTTTTGAACAGGTTGCTATAGGTACGGGCATTCAGCGAGGTGTCGAAGTCCGGTATATCGTCCTGGTTTTCGTACGGCGTGTGCAGGAAATACAGTCTTGGCTCGAAGGTTTGCAGCCATTGTCGCTGCGAACCTGCGAAACGTTCAAATACCAGCCCGGTATCGATGCTCAGGGTGGGCAGGCTGCGGTTTATCGAGTCGCCACCCGGGTTGTCTTCGAGTTGGTAATCGGTAAAGCTGAGTTGCAACCCGGGCTCGAAAAAATACCAGCTTTCGGAAGCGCGCCAGCTGAGTCCGGCCTGTGCATGATTGCGTTGTCCTGTCACGCTGTCATCGCGATCGAATTCGACCAGCTCCAGGCTCAGCGGTGTTTCGATAGTTCCCGACCACGGGCTGGGGTTGCCCTCCAGGGCCAGGCGCGGCAGCCGATTGTACGGTCGGCTACTGGTCGCTGTGTCGCGATCCAGCGTCTGATAGTCCTGCCACATGAGTTGACTGCTCCAGATCGCCCCGCCGTGCTGCAGCCGCACCCTGCGTTCGAGGTGAAGGGTGTCATTGTATTGCGGGGCCATACTTTCGAAATCGTCAAAGATTTCCCCGTCCGAAACCTCGACCAGCAGCAGGTCGGCGTTGACGCCATGGCTCAAAGCTGTGTTATGTTGCCATTGCTGAAACCAGCGCGATTCGTCCAGCTCGTCGTCGTCAAGATAGGACAGGTCCAGCTGGCCGCGGTGCGATCCGAACAGGTAGCGATTTTCGGTGATGAGCTGCAGACCGCGCTCGCTGAACCAGGATGGCGTGATCGTCATATCATAGTTAGGTGCCTGGTTCCAGTACACCGGCAACACGAGGTTGTTGCCGTTGTCTTCGCTGTAACCATAGCTGGGGGTGAGCAATCCGGACAGTCGGCGGTCGTCTATCGGGAACTGGAAATAGGGCAGGTAAAGGAACGGCATTCCCTGGAAGTACAGCCGGGTATGTTTTGCCGTGCCGCGCCCGCTTTCCTGATCGATCTCCATTTCTGCGGCGCGCAGTTGCCAGAATCGATCGCCAGGATCGCAGGTGGTGTATACCAGGTCGCGGTAACGGCTGCGATACTGATCAATTTTCGTGATTTCATCGGCCTGCCCGCGCGCATGGTTATTGCGTAGCTCGAATTGAGGCTGCTCGATCAGCGCCGTGTCGGTCTGGTTATCGATTTCGATGGCGGGACTTGCGAGGCGGTAGCTCGGATCCTCGAACTGGACGTTACCGCTGGCGTTTATCCGTTCGCTCGATTTTTCGAAAACGACCTCGTCGGCACTGATTTTCTGTTGTTGGCTGGTGACGCTGACATCGCCGCTGAAGCGGATCGTTTCGCGATCCTCGCTGGCGACGGTCCGGGCCTCTATCCGGGTCTCATCGACGCCAAGATCCCCGGCTTCGACAAACAGGAAGGCTGGCACCCGGCACAGGCCCCAGTCTTCCGTGGCGTGCGCCGGAAGCGGGCAAGATGCGGCGAGCGCAAGTGCGAGCGTAAGGTTTCGGAAGCGCAGCAAGACGATCCAGCAAATAAACTGATTCTGTCACATTATCGCCTGCTGGTTAATCCCGGCTGAACAACAAATTGATCGCTGCGAAATAATCTTCGGCTCAGGACCCTTCCGGCTTAAAGACCTCGGTATCGGGATGAAAGGCAAACCAGGCAAACCAGAAGCCCTGGATGGCGGCAACGGGATCACCCGCGCTATCGGTAATCGTGACGCTGCGATTGGCCGTGTCCCACTCGAAATCGAAGCGCTTGCCGTTGACGTTATCGCTGAAGCTTGTTTTGCCCTGCCGGTCGAGTTCGATAAACGGGTAAGCCTTGTATACCCCGTCGACGCCGAGGCCAACCACCACTTCCTTGGGATGATAATTATCGGGCGCCTTGTTGTTGACCGCGAAGTAGGTGTGGCGGGACTTCTCGTAACCGGCATAGGGGTCGCGCCGATAGTCGCGCGAGTAGCCCGTGTCGTCCGACAAAACCAGGGTGTCGGGGTGATCGTTAAGCCAGTCGCGCCAGCTGGTGTGACTGATCGGGATTGCGGTCAGGGACTGGCCGACACGCTCTCCCGCCACCGCCTGACCCAGAATTTGCGACCACAGCGACTCGGTATCACGGTCGTACAGCAGAACATCGCTGTTGTACAAAAGGCCCGATACGCCGAAATCGGTGGTGCTGCCCTCGATGTTGGAATCGAACGCGACCGCGGTGCCGCACAGGGGGCAATAGGTAATCGCAAAGTGTCGACCATCGATTTCGTCATTGACGATTTCGTGCCAGTTCAGGATGGCGACTGGGTATGCCCTGGCCTTGCCGTTGAGCGTGATACCGATCACGCGGTCGCCCGGCTCGAGGAAGCTGACGCTCTCCGGGGCGACCAGTTTCGGATTCGACAGCGCTGGGATACCGTCTCGTGGCGGCCCGCCATGCAGAATTTCGGCGCGCGGAATAATCGAATTGGAAAGATCGAAACCGTTATCAGACCCCGCCGATGCCGCCAATCCGTAAACCAGTAAACCGCCCAGCAGGGTAAACAACGTCAGTAGCCTGGCCTTTCTAGAGACGATGAATCGCATATTGACCTCCAACTCCGTGTTTTTGGTTTGATTGCGAGGCGGCGAATAAATTCAATTTTTTTCAGGCGGATCTGCGCTGCGATTGGCGGCTTGACTCGTTAGTCCATTCTAATTAGGCTGCGGCCATCGAATAATTCCATAAATATCCAGAGGAGCAGCCATGAAAGCCAGAGCCGCGGTCGCGTGGGAACCTAAAAAACCCCTTGAAATTGTCGAAGTCGAAGTCGCCGGCCCGAAGCAGGGCGAAGTTCTGCTGAAGGTGCATGCGACAGGGGTATGTCACACCGATGCCTTTACCCTGTCGGGTGAAGACCCCGAGGGTGCGTTTCCGGCGATTCTGGGCCACGAAGGGGGTTGTGAGGTGGTCGAATGCGGTCCCGGGGTCACGACCCTGCAACCCGGCGACCACGTGATTCCGCTGTATATCCCGGAATGCGGCGAGTCGAGCTGCCCCTACTGCAGTTCGAGCAAGAACAATCTCTGTCAGTCGATCGCGGGCACCGTGTGGACCGGCTTCATGCCTGACGGCACGCGCCGGTTTTCGCATAACGGCAAGGATCTTTATCACTACATGGGTTGCTCGACCTTTGCCGAGTATACCGTGGTGCCGGAGATTGCGCTGGCCAAGATCAACAAGGCCGCGCCCCTCGACAAGGCCTGCCTGCTGGGTTGCGGCGTGACCACCGGTATCGGTGCGGTGATGAATACTGCCAAGGTCGAGCCAGGCTCCTCGGTCGCGGTATTCGGTCTCGGCACTGTCGGCCTGTCGGCGATCCAGGGCGCGGTGATGGCAGGCGCCGAGCGAATCCTGGCGGTCGATATCAATCCCGACAAGTGGGACATGGCGCAGGCGCTCGGCGCGACCGATTTCGTCAATCCCAGGGAGGTCGACGGATCGCTGCCGGAGTATATCCAGGAAATGACCGGTGGCGGCGTCGATTATTCCTTCGAATGTATCGGTAACGTCAACGTCATGCGCGACGCGCTCGAATGCACCCACATGGGCTGGGGTACCTCGACCATCATCGGCGTTGCCGGCGCCGGCGAGGAAATCAGTACGCGCCCGTTCAACCTGGTGGTCGGTCGGCGTTGGATCGGCACCGCTTTTGGCGGCGTCAAGGGCCGCAGCGAGCTGCCGGGCATGGTCGATCAGTACATGGATGGCAAGATCGAGCTCGACAAGCTGGTGACGCACACCATGCCGCTGGAGGAAATCAATACTGCCTTCGACCTGATGCACGAAGGCAAGAGCATCAAGTCCGTAATTCTGTTCTAGCAGATCGCAATGAAAGAGATCGAAAGCATCAAGGAAAGCGGCGGATATCTGAACCGCTATACCCACTCGTCGAGCAGTTGCAACTGCGAGATGACATTCTCGGTCTACCTGCCGCCGCAGGCACGGCAGGAAAAGGTTCCGGCGCTGTACTGGCTGTCAGGATTGACCTGCACCGACGATAATGCGCGCACCAAGGGCGGGTTTCAGCGCTTTGCCGCCAGGCACGGCATCGCCATCGTGTTTCCCGACACCAGTCCGCGCGGCGACGACGTCGCCGACGAGCCCGAGCGCTACGACCTGGGACAGGCGGCGGGTTTCTATGTCAACGCGACGCAGGATCCGTGGCAGCCGCACTACCAGATGTTCGACTACGTAACCTGCGAACTACCGGCACTGGTCGAGGCCAACCTGCCACTGTTGCCGGGGGTCAAGTCGATCACGGGGCACTCGATGGGTGGCCACGGAGCCCTGATTTGCGCGCTCAAGCTGCCGGATGCGTTTCGCTCGGTATCGGCGTTTGCGCCGATTACAAACCCGGTGTTGTGTGGCTGGGGACAAGGCTGTTTCGGCGCCTATCTCGGCGACGATACCGCCACCTGGGAAGCTTACGATGCGACCTGCCTGGTAAAAGCCGGTGCGCGCGCAGGCGATATCCTGATCGACCAGGGCGAAGCCGACGAATTCCTGCACGAGGGTCAGCTGTTGCCGGATAATTTCCAGGCGGCCTGTGACGCCGCGGATCAACCCTGCACCATCCGCATGCAGCCGGGCTACGATCACAGTTACCATTTCATCGCGAGCTTCATCGAAGACCACTTCGACTACCACGCGAAGTTCCTGAAATCCTGAAGCTGGGGTCATCCCCGCGCCTCGAGTCATCCCCGCGCCTCGAGTCATCCCCGCGCCTCGAGTCATCCCCGCGCCTCGAGTCATCCCCGCGAAAGCGGGGATCTCCCGATTACATGAATTTAAGAGTTATTCTCCCAGGCCGTGCGCCAGGAACATTATTAACTGCGACACGATTGAAGCATCCCCTCAGGCGCGAGGACGACGTTTTATTCGGTTAACTGCCTTTGCGGGTTACCGCGATGCCAAGCAGTATCATCGCCAGCGAGATCAGCGTTTGCAGCTTGATGGCATCGGCGAAATAAAGCCCGCTCCAGATCACGCCGAACAGCGGCACCAGGTAACCCACCTGCGACATGAACACCGCGCCGTTAGCGCGGATGATAAAAAAGCGCAGCGTGAACGCCAGCGCGGTGCCGATCACGCCCAGGTATACCAGTGCGATGACGGATGAACCGCTGACTTCGGCCGGTAACGGGTTTTCGAGCAGAAACGACAGCGGGATCATGTACAGGCAGGCGCTTGTCATGGTGACCGCGGAAGTCGAAATCATCGGCAGGTGCGTCAGGCGCCGCGAAATCACCGATGACGTCGCGTAACTGCAGCCGGCCGCCATGACCGCGAGTTGTCCGGGCAGGTTTCCAGTGCCCGATTCGATTAGATCCCAGATCACCAGCACCATGACCCCGACGAAGCCGATGCTGACACCGATCACCCGGGGTGTATTAATCCGCTCGTCGTCGCTGGTAAAGTGTGACAGTAACAGCGAAACGAATGTGCCCATCGCTACCAGCAACGCCGATTCGGCGCTACTGATGGACTGTTGTCCCCAGCTGATCAGAAAGAAGGGTACCGCGCTGTTGAGAAAACCGACGATAAAGATCAGGCGCCAGTTGCGTATACCCGTCGGCAGTTTCTGCCCGATGACCAGGGCAATTACGATTAACACGGCAGCGCCCAGGGTGACGCGCCAGGTGGCGATACTGATTGGGCCGAAGTCATGCAGTGCGATCGAAATAAACAGGAAGGCGCCGCCCCAGACCGCTCCGACGAAGATCAGTCGGGAGACGTCAAAAAAACTGGGACGGCGTATGGCTGTCAGCATTAACCTGTTCCGGGAATATAAAACCAGCGCGAGTTTAACCGAGCTGCCCCTCACGGGATAGGTGTGCAGTTCCCGCCAGGGTCGGGGGCGAGTAAATTGCCGCTACCGATGCTGCCTCGGCATCGCGAGAGGCGATGCAGGCCTGGCTCGGACAGGGACTCATAATTTGGGCCCAGATACAGTAAACTGTCACCATGACAGATTTTGATGCCGGAAAGATAGCGGAAATTCACGAGCACCTGCATAGCCACCTGCCGTCGGAGTCGGCACTGCGCGTCAAGGCGCTGGAAACGCTGTTGGTCGATAAAGGGCTCGTCAATCCACAAACCATCGATGCCTGGGTCGAGGCCTATACCGAGGAGATTGGCCCGAAACGAGGTGCCAGGGTGGTGGCCAGGGCCTGGAGCGATCCCGAGTACAGGAAGCGTCTGCTCGAAGACGCGCCCGCCGCGATCGATGAACTGGGCTACCTGGGCAAGGCAACCGCGCACTTGAAGGTGGTCGAAAATACCGACACTGTACACAATCTCGTGGTCTGCACGCTGTGCTCCTGTTACCCGTTCTCGATTCTCGGTATCGCCCCGGCCTGGTACAAGGCTGCGGCTTATCGCTCGCGTGCGGTGCGCGATCCGCGCGGCGTGCTCGCCGAGTTCGGGGTCGAAATCGGCGACGAGGTCGAGGTGCGCGTCTGGGACAGCACCGCGGAGCTGCGCTACCTGGTTATGCCGCAGCGGCCTGCCGGCACCGAGGGCATGAGCGAAGACGAGCTCGCCGAACTGGTGACGCGAAACTCGATGATCGGCACCGATCGCGTGCTGGGCAGGGAGTAGGGCGAATGGACGGAATTCATGATCTCGGCGGTAAGCAGGGGTACGGCCCGATCGAAGTCAACGACGATGGTGACCCTTTCCACGAGGAGTGGGAAGGACGCGAATGGGGCATTGCACAGTGCGCGCGTACCCCGGGTATCACCATCGACTGGTGGCGGCACTGCCGCGAACTGATCATGCCGATCGACTACCTTGGGCGGCCCTATTTCGATTCCTGGGCGCAAACCGATTTTTCGACCTATATCGAAGCCGGCTGGATGACGCTGGAAGAAGTCGCTGGCGGTAAGGGCGGAACTGACGACGCCGCTCATGGAGAACCGCCGGCGGCGATGACGCTGCAACAGGTGCTGCAGGAAGACCACGATCACGCGCATCGTTTCGATGGTGATATCGACGCAGCCCCGGCCTTCAGCGTGGGCCAGCGGGTCGTTACGGCGAGCCACGGCCATGCCGGCCATACCCGCTTGCCGCAGTACGCGCGTGGGCGCACCGGCACCGTCCAGGCTTATAACGGCGCCCATGTATTCCCCGACCTGTCGGCGCAGGGCATCGAAGTCCATCAGCATTGCTACAACGTCGTGTTTGCCGCATCCGAACTCTGGCCGGAAGCCAGCGGCAGCAAGGACAAGGTGTGTCTGGATCTCTGGGAAAGCTATCTGAGCGAGGCCTGATCCTGGACAAGTCCGAAGCAGAAGCGCTAAAACCGCTGGCCGCCGTCGATGGTCAACCCGCGTTCGAAGCGGCATGGCAGGCGGAAGTTCTCGCGATTGCCGATACCCTGGTACAAAATGGCATGTTCAGCGCCGGCGAATGGTCCGATGCCCTCGGTGCGGCGCTCGAAACGGCCGCGGCCGATGGCGCCGTCGATAACCAGGAGACTTATTATCGTTGTGCCCTGCAGGCGCTTGAAGCGCTGGTGGCGAGCAATAGTGAAATCGACCGGCAGGCAATGGCTGGCAAGCGCAAGGACTGGGAGCAGGCTTATCTGTCCACGC
>JAASSH010000388.1 GCA_021767985.1 Gammaproteobacteria bacterium
CACCGCGTGAGACATGATTTGCAGATCGTCATATTGTGCTGGAAACATGCTTAGTGTCCTCTTTTTTGTGCCAGTAGCTCGGTGGAACGAGCGGCCTCGCGCTGCAGGAATTCGGTCCATTCGCGCTGCGGAAAGGCGCGTGCGATGTTAAAGATATCCTTGTCGCCGCGCCCGCTCAAGTTGATGACGACATTTTGATCGGGCCGCATCTGCCTGGCGCGTTTGAATCCCCCGGCAAGCCCGTGCGCCGATTCCAGCGCCGGGATGATACCCTCGGTTTTCATTAACAGGCTGAAGGCCTCGGTGACTTCTTCGTCGGTTGCCGACTCGGGGATAATGCGGCCCTGTTGCGACAGGTACGCGAGAATCGGGGACACCCCGACATAATCGAGACCCGCGGCAATGCTATGGGTATCGCCCAGCTGGCCGTCGTCGTTTTGCAGGAACAGGGTCTTGTAACCCTGGGCGATGCCGGTTTCGCCGGTATTATGCGATAGCCGCACCGAGTGCTTGCCGTCTTCCAGGCTGAGGCCGCCGGCCTCGACGCCGACCAGCGCCACCTGCTGGTCTTCCAGAAAGGCGCCGAAGGCGCCCATCGCGTTCGAGCCGCCACCGACGCAGGCGACGATTTCATCGGGCAGACCTCCCATTTGCCGCTGCGACTGTTCCTTGATTTCATCGCTGATAATGCTCTGGAAGTAGGAAACCAGTTCCGGGAAGGGCGCCGGCCCGCATGCGGTACCGAGCACGTAGTGCGTGGTCTCGACCGAGGCGGCCCAGTCGCGCAGCGCCTCGTCGAGGGCTTCTTTCAGAGTTTGTGCGCCGGTGGTTACACCGACCACGTCGGAGCCGAGCTGGCGCATCCAGAAAACATTGGAGTACTGGCGCTCGATATCCTCGGCACCCATGTAAATGGTTGCTTGCAGTCCCAGGCGCGCGGCCATGATCGCGGTCGCGAGCCCGTGCTGCCCGGCGCCGGTTTCCGCGATGACACGCTGCTTGCCCATGCGCTGCACCAGCAAACCCTGTCCCAGCACGTTGTTGACCTTGTGCGCACCCGAATGATTCAGATCTTCGCGCTTGAGCCAGATCTGGGCGCCGCCCAGCTGTTTCGACAGTCGTCGCAACGGCGTCAACGGCGTGGGCCGGCCGCTGAACTCCTGGCACAGGGTAACGTACTCCTGCCAGAAATCGGGGTCGTCTCGCAGGCCGAAGAACAGGTCTTCGAGTTCGGTTAATGCGGGTAACAGGATTTCGGGAACGAAACGTCCGCCAAACTCCCCAAAATATCCATTGTCGCTGCGAATCATTGGTGCCTCCGGGCGTAAATTTCAATATAATAATGACATATACTAAACGGTTTAGTATAGTTTGCATAAATTATTCGGATAATCAAGCCCAGCATGGCTCAGAGATCGAAAAAAGACTATATCGTGGCCACCGCGCTGCCGCTGTTCCTGGAAAACGGCTTCAAGGGCACGTCGATCGATATGGTGGTCAAGGCCTGTGCCGTGTCGAAACCGACGGTTTACAACCATTTTCCCGATAAATCTGCACTGATGCTGGCGGTGATGAAAAGCTGGATCGAGCGTAACAAACCGCTGATTCTACCGATCAGGGACCTGGAAGAGCTGGACCAATTTATTAACGAGCACTGGCTCACCGAACAGGCGGTCCGTCTGTACGCAATCGTGATCGGCGAAGGCTGGCGCTTCCCCGAGGCCCGAAAGCTTTTCTGGGAGCAGTTCGATCACCTTTGGCGCGTCGCTTTCGGTTACGTTTCCGAGCATTCGCCGAATCTCGAGCGTGTCGATATCGAACGTCGACTGGATCGCCGGTTACTCGATAGTCTGCAGGCGCACTGACTCGAATCCCGTCAATCGAGCATGTAGTATTCACCCAGGATTGATTTGAGGCTGCCGTCGGCTTGCATCGATTGTATTGCCGGCCGGATTGATTCGAGGAATGCCCTGGATTCGGCGCTCGGATGACAAACAATACTCTGGTCGACCGAGAATACCGCCTTGTCGATATCGAAGTTCAACCTGTCGCGGTAAGGCATGAGCGCGGCTGCCGAACCCACAATGGCATTGACGCGTCCTTTTTCGAGTAACTCCAGGCTTTGTTCATAGGTGGCGACGTAATGAATGGTTATTCTCGAAACGGGAATACCATACACACCAAGCGCGTTGCCGAGCAGGGTTGCGACCCTGCGATTTCTCAGGGACTCGACGGAAGATGCCAGCGGTTCGGATTTCGGCGTGGCAATTACGATTTTAAGATTATTGATGGCAATCCCGGCATCGATTACATCGTGACCCAGGAAACCCTGGGCGAGTTTCCTGGCCGCCGGGTAGCAGGCGTTCTTGTTCTGATCGAACGACTGAATCGATTTTGCCAGCGGTAAATACTCGATATTGATCCTGTTACCGCTGCGCCGCAGAATTTCCCGCATGAGCCGTTGATAACTGGCATTGCCGATTTCGGAAAAATAAGGCTCCATTGCGGGCATAATCATAACCCGATCTGCCGCGGTACACAGTGTTGATACCGTTAGTAAAGTTAATGCCAGTACCGCCCTCATCGAATCGACCCCTTTTATTTATGTTCATTTACAGTGATTAAACGACCAGATACGGCCGTTGGATTAGTTAACGCTGGTAAACGCGACCCCGAAAGGATTCCCTGCCGGATCGCAAGCACTATACTAGCAACTCCTTATCAGAATAAAAATGCGGCGATGAGTCAAAACGAGGTGCGCAGCAAGCTCGAACTCGATGAAGATCGGGTTGTTATTCCGACAAACGAGATTGTCGCGCTGGTAAGCGGGATCTTCGAAAACATCGGCTGCAGTGCCGAGGTAGCGCGCGAGGTTGCCGAGCACCTCGCGGATTCCAATCTCTGCGGTATGGAATCACATGGATTGATGCGCACGTTGCAATACGCCGAGCAGTTCGAATCAGGGTATATGCGGGCTGACGTCAGCCCCGAGATCAGGGTCGTCGACAGGGGTGCAACGATCGTCGACGGTAACGGCGGTATCGGCATCCCGGCGATGCGCGTTGCGATTGACGAGGGGTGCCGGGTGGCCCGCGAGCAGGGCGTTTCCGCGGTCGCGATCCGCAACGTCGGTCATACGGGCAGGCTTGGCGCGTTCACCGAGGCCGCGGCCCGCCTGGGCTTTCTGAGTATTTGCTTCGGTGGCGGCGGGCGCGAAAAATGGCGCCAGGTAGCGCCCTATGGCGGCCGGCGAGCGATGTTGCCGACCAATCCCTACAGTATCGCGGTGCCGGGTGGGGAGCGCGGTCCAATGATGTTCGATTTCGCCACTTCGAAGATTGCCGGCGGCTGGATTTACGCCGCGCGCAGCGCCGGTGCGCGGCTGCCCGATA
>JAASSH010000389.1 GCA_021767985.1 Gammaproteobacteria bacterium
CCCGCACCAGCCAGGTAGTGCCGAAAACCACCACAACCAACAAGGCAAATAACGCAACGGCAAGATACAACCGCCCTGGTTTCCCTGGTTTGGTCGGCATAGTGCCGGAACCGAGTAAGACACGATATGCGCGTATGGGCTC
Source organism: Gammaproteobacteria bacterium (assembly GCA_021767985.1). Classification (GTDB taxonomy): domain Bacteria; phylum Pseudomonadota; class Gammaproteobacteria. The sequence goes on from JAASSH010000389.1 coordinate 143, forward strand.
AGTAATATTTTTAACGGTTTGTTCGCCGAGGAATTCATACGCAACCGGTAATTTGTTTCCCACAGTACTGCGCACTGATTCGGATATGCAAATGCCGCCGGGATCGGCCAGACTTTCGAGCCTCGCCGCGACATTAACTCCCTCGCCGTAAATGTCATCGCGATCGACGATAACGTCGCCTAAATTGATACCGATACGAAACTGAACTATCTGGTCGGCGGCTTTGCGTGCGTTTCGGCTGGCAAGATCTCGCTGGATATCTACAGCACAACTTACGGCATCGATTACGGTAGTAAATTCAGCAAGTACTGCATCTCCCGCATAATGCACGATTCCGCCATTATGGTGCACGACGGCCTGGCTTATCGCGTCGAGATAGGCACTCACTAGTTGATGGGTACCTTCTTCATCATATTCGGTCAGAAGACTGTAGCCAACAATATCGGAGTAGAGGATTGCAGCGAGCTTTCGTTCGAGAACCCTGTGTCCTTCGGCATTCGTATCGGGATCTGCAAAAGTCACCCTGGCAATCAAACGATAACCTTTCTTGGGAACCGTTTCGATGATCCGCGGGTTACGTGCTTCGTCATCAAAGGCCTTACGAAGTTTTATAATCGCATTAGTAAGGGCATCGTAACCAATGACCATTCCTTGCCAGACGTTGTCCTGTATCTCATCCCTGGAAAGCACATCGCCGGGCCTATTCGCCATATAGACCAGGAGATCCATTACTTTGGGTTCGAGTCGGGCTGATTCTTCACCCCGACTAATTTGGCAAATCGACGGATCTACAAACCAATCCGCGATATAAAACTGGTCGTCCGTAGTCATAACAACAACTAATTTCCCTACTCTGGGGAAGTGGTTGAAATACCTCGGTTACAATAATTCGCCTAAATTATTATCGCTAGGATGCAAGTTGAACACAACTTTGACCGACTAGGGTCCTCTGGTCCTCGAGAGCTTAACAATGTCCTTCTTAATATTCTGCCTAAGTGAATGTTTGTCGGAGAAGAGTTAATTGCGAAGTTAACTTTAAAAATTAACTATGTTGTTACCCTCCTCTACAGATTTTTAATAAGTACTTCGTGGAACCGTCTCGACCTGCAATAACTAATTCCTGTATTGACGACTTAACTCCAAACCGATTGAAAACATCTTCCTAATTTGCATGAGAGTCCGTTGTTGGCCGAAGTTCGCCTCCCGGTCTGGATAAGTCAGGGTCTGCTTTCGAGAAATCTGCCACTCAAACTCGGGTAATCAGAGGCGAAAGGCGACCGGTAGCTGATATCCGAGACTCGCTTTCAGATCAGTCCGTGTTCAAAAAGAAGGGGTCAATTTTTGCTTGACGATTCGATTACACGCCTGGCGTGAGCGAGATCATGGCTGTCGAGCCCTTCGGTAAACCAGTTGTATACAGGTTGTAACAGATCAACGGCGGCGCCGTGATTTCCACGGGATTGCATGTACTCGGCGAGCCCGGTTGCAGCACGCAGTTCCAGGCTTTTCGCACCGCGCATTTTGGCAAGCTCGATGGCGGTTTCGTAATCTGCCTCGATTTCTTTCGAATTTCGCGGATCGAGCAGGCTCAATAACCTGGCTCTGGCGCGATATACCTCGATTGTCCACCAGTGTTCCCCCGCAGATTCCGTCTCGCCGATGGTCCTTTCTACCAAATCGAATCCGACCGTCAGTGATCCTGTCTCGGCGAGTGCCTCTGCGACAACTACAACTGAGGGGGCGGTCCAGTAAAGGGAACCCGATAGCCATTGTTCGGCGACCTCCGCCATCCATTCCAGTTCCCGAGGATCCCGACTTTCCTGGTAGCGAGCCCAGGCACCCAGACCACCCGACAGGTTGAACCGATCGATTGTCGGCTCGGTACTCGCAAGCTGTCCAAGTATTGCAGCCTTTTCTCCAATGGCTTGGCGGTCACGGGTGAGCACCTTGGTCAGCAAATCCATTCGCAGCGCGTTGGCGATGGTACGGGAATGATCGAGTTCCCGCGCTAACGTTTCAGCTAATTTATGCATCTGGTTCGAGCGGTCGGGAAATCCCATCAACCACAGTGAAAGTGCATTGGCACTGCGCGCGCAGACTCCCGGGTCGTGCCCACCGTAGGTATAAGTCAGGGAGTGATGCGCTTCCGCCTGGTACATGGAAATGCCCTTTTCGCTTGTTTCGTAGGTCGCGGAAATATCGCCCCGATGAATTGCGGTGGCCCACTGGCAGTGGTAGGCCTCGAGTGTTTTGTCGATGTCGTTGTCGTTTCCTCCGAGTTGTAGCAAGCGATTTGCCATATCGCGAGCACTCGGCAACTCGGCTTTCATATGGTGGTGAAACCACAAGCCCCAGGTGACCGGATAAAGCTGCTGAGTTAACTCATGTTGCTCACACAGCTCCCTCGCGCGCAGGTAATTTTTCGCCACCTGTTCAGATGCGCCACCTTCTGTGATGACCAGTGCTATGCCGAGCGCGATACGAAAATCGGTTTCGCGCCGGGCACGCTCGTCGGTGTCATCCATGCACTCTATTATGGCCAGCCCTCGTTGCAGGTGGGCGACTGCTTCGATGTGCACATTTTGCTGAATGGCCTTGTTTCCGGCCATTAGCCAATAACGTACCGCTGCGTCATCCTGCCCCGCCTCACTAAAATGGTGAGCCAGAAACTCGGGTTCGTGGCTGGCCGTAGTCGGAAAGTCTTTCTCCAGTGTCTGGGCAATCCGGGCGTGAATTTCGCGACGTGTAGATTTGAGCAGGCTCTCGTAAGCGGCTTCCTGCACGAGAGCGTGTTTGAACTGGTATCGCACCTCGGGTGCGACACCGTGACGGTAAATCAGTGCTGCATCCGCCAGTTGCCGCAATGCCTCGTCGAGCTGTTCAGCTGACAGGTCGGTTATCGCGACAATCAACTGGTAGGAAAACTCGCGACCGATGACCGCACCGATCTGCGCCACCTCCCGCATTGTTGGAGAACGGTCGAGCCTGGCCATCAGCGAGTCGTGCAGTGTTTCGGGAATTTCGACAGTGGCTGGACCGTCCCGCACCTTGCGCGATTCGATGACGGTCCGCGCCAGTTCTTCGAGAAACAACGGGATGCCATCGGCCTTTTCGACGATTTGGGCCACGATCGCATCGGTGAGCTCTGCGTTTCTTGCGTAGCCTTCGACCAGCCGGAAAGCCCGGACGCGGCTGAGACGATTTAATTTCAACGAGGTGATATGTGAATACTCGCGCCACGGGGGA
>JAASSH010000390.1 GCA_021767985.1 Gammaproteobacteria bacterium
AATTCATCTTGCTGCAGTGTGGTGCCGACAGCATCAAGGGCGATCCCATCACCAACATGGAATTCAGTCCCGCCGCGCACGCCCATGCCGCGGCAAGCTTACGGCAGATCGCGGATGACTATTGCGCGGGGCGCATGCTGGCGATGGGCGGCGGCGGTTACAACCACGATAATATTGCCCACGGCTGGACCGCGGTAGTCGACTCGATGGTAAAGCCGGCCGACTAGCCGCGTACCGCGGCGCTACTCACTCCCAGCCGACGTAAGTTTCCTCGTCGATTGCGGCCTGCAGCAGTTCGAGCAGCGGAACCGCCCGGGTATGCAGACCCACCGCGGGCGGCTCGTCAGCGTCTCCGTCCGCGGGTTCCTCCTGCTGCGGTATTTTTGCCAAAGCTGCCTCGAGGTTAGCCAGCGCTGTCGGCACGTCCGCGGCATTGATCGCTCCTGGCACCGAAGTGCCGAAGGCCATCATCTCGAGCATTTTGCGCCCGACATCGCCGAACATGGTGATATTGGCATAAGCCCGGGTTTTGAAAGTAATCAGCATAGAGACCTCGACTCAACCCTTGTCCAGCACGTACTGCAGGATACCACCAGCCTCGTAGTAAGCGACTTCGTCACGCGTGTCGATACGGCACAGCACATCCACCGATAAGATACTGCCACTGGTGTCGGTCACCGATAGCTCCAGTATTTGTCCCGGCTGCAGGCCTTTTTGCATACCCGAGATACTGATCTTCTCGGCGCCGGTTAACTTCAGCTGCTTGCGATCGAAGCCGTCGATGAACTGCAGCGGCAACACGCCCATGCCGATCAGGTTGGAACGGTGGATACGCTCGAAACTCTCGGCGACCACCGCCCTGACCCCGAGCAGGCGTGTACCCTTGGCCGCCCAGTCCCGGCTCGACCCGGTACCGTATTCCTTGCCCGCGATAACCACCAGCGGTGTACCCGCCTGCTGGTATTTCATCGCGGCATCGTAAATGCTCATCTGCTCGCCGCCCGGCATAAACCGGGTTACGCCGCCCTCGACGTCGGGCGTCATCTCGTTGCGGATACGGATATTGGCAAAAGTGCCGCGCATCATCAGTTCGTGATTGCCGCGCCGGGAGCCGTAGGAATTGAAGCTGTTGCGGTCGACGCCTTTTTCCAGCAGATATCTTCCGGCCGGACTGTCGACCGCAATCGCGCCGGCCGGTGAGATATGATCGGTCGTAATCGAATCGCCGAACATCGCCAGGATACGCGCCTGCATGACCGGCTCGAGTTGTTTGCTGTTATCGAGACTGAAGTAGGGAGGATTGCGGATATAGGTCGATTCCTCGTCCCAGCGATAAGTCAGGCTGTCGTCGACGTTAATCTGCCGCCAATTGTCATCGCCGCTGAAAACGTCGGCATACTGCCGCGTGAACATGGCCTCGTTGACTTTCATGACTTCGTCTGCAATCGCCTGGTTACTTGGCCAGATGTCGCGCAGGAACACCGGTTTACCGTCGGCGGATTCGCCTATCGGTTCCGAGGTCAGGTCGATGCGGGTAGTGCCGGCGAGCGCATAGGCAACCACCAGCGGTGGCGATGCCAGCCAGTTAGCCCTGACGTGCTGGTGGATGCGCCCCTCGAAATTGCGATTGCCCGAGAGCACGCTGGCCACCGTCAGATCGCGTTCCCGAATCTGGCGTTCGATCGCTTCGGGCAACGGCCCGGAGTTGCCGATACAGGTAGTGCAGCCATATCCGACCAGGTTGAATCCAATCGCGTCCAGTTCCTGCTGTAAACCGGTGGCGGTCAGGTACTCGGTTACCACCTTCGATCCCGGTGCCAGCGACGTCTTGACCCAGGGCCGGGTCGAAAGCCCCGCCGCGCGAGCGTTACGCGCCAGCAATCCTGCCGCCATCATGACCTTGGGATTAGAGGTATTGGTGCAGGAGGTGACCGCCGCGATGACGACGTCACCATCCTGGAGTTCGTCATCCGTGGCGCGCTCTAACTGCTCATCGCTGTCGATAATCGAACGGGTTGCGGCCTTGATACCCGACAGCGGCACCCGGTCCTGGGGGCGTTTGGGGCCAGCGAGCGAAGCTTCGACCGTGCCCAGGTCCAGCGTCAGGCTGCTGCTGAATACCGGGTCGGGCGTCTCGGCCTGGTACCAGAGCCCCTGGGCGCGGCAATAAGCCTCCACCAGCTTGCGGGTCTGCTGGTCGCGTCCCGTCAGGTCGAGGTAGCGAATAGTCTCTGCGTCTACCGGAAAGAATCCGCAGGTAGCACCGTACTCGGGTGACATATTGGCCAGGGTGGCGCGGTCGGCGAGCGGTAACTGATTCAGGCCCTCGCCGAAGAATTCGACAAACTTGCCAACCACACCGTGCGCACGCAGCATCTGGGTCACGGTTAGCACCAGGTCGGTAGCGGTAATGCCCTCGCGCAGCTGGCCGGTGAACTGGAAACCGACAACCTCCGGAATCAGCAGCGATACCGGTTGCCCGAGCATCCCGGCCTCGGCTTCGATGCCGCCGACGCCCCAGCCCAGCACCCCGAGACCATTGATCATCGTGGTATGCGAATCGGTTCCCACCAGGGTATCCGGAAACGCGTAAGTCCGACCATCGACCTGGTGTTGCCACACGGTTTTGGCGAGGTACTCGAGATTCACCTGGTGACAAATTCCGGTACCCGGCGGCACCACGCGAAAGTTTTCGAAACTCTCGGCGCCCCATTTCAGGAAACGATAACGCTCGTCATTACGCTCGACCTCGAGCGCGACGTTGGCGGCAAATGCGTTCGGGCTGGCAAACTCGTCCACCATGACGGAATGATCGATTACCAGGTCTATCGGTATCTGCGGATTAATTCGACTCGGATCGTCCGACGCGGCGTCGCGCATTGCGGCGAGGTCGACGACGGCGGGCACCCCGGTCAGGTCCTGCATAAGCACGCGCGCCGGGCGGAACGCAATTTCACGCTGTGAAGTGCGGTTCTTTACCCAGTGGCCGAAAGCCTCGATGTCCCCGACGGCGTCCTCGCCGCCCTGCTCGAAACGCAGGATATTCTCCAGCAAAACCTTCAGTGAGTAAGGCAACTGCTCTATTTCTGGAATTTGCCTGGCAAGCTTTTCAAGGCTGAAATAATGGTATTCCTGACCGTCGACTTCGAGGCTGGTCAGGGTATCAAAGCTGTTGCTTCCTGGGGTCATTACGGGTCTCCGGAGAATAAACGCCGTAATTATATCGCGTTATTCGCAGTGAAAATGAATTACATGCTCGTCGTTAAGGTCGACTTTTTTACCGAGACTGATGTAGCCGGAACCGAACAGAGTGAATTCTTCGCGGCGCAGGAAGATATCCTGCCCCTCCGAGGTGCGGACAAAAGTGCCGTTGGTACTCTGATCGGT
>JAASSH010000391.1 GCA_021767985.1 Gammaproteobacteria bacterium
ATCGGCCAGGGTTCATACCAAGCTGCTGATTGCGTTTCTCAGCATTGTCCTCATGTTCGTCGCGTTGGGCGCTGTCGGTCTCGGCGTGCTGCACACCTCCAACGAGCGGGCCGAGAGCCTGATTAAGGCCCAGGACAAAATTGCCGCCTACCGCCAGCTGCAGCGCAATATCACCGAGCAGCTCTATACGGTGAGTTCCGCGATGCTGACGACCGACGACCGGACCCTGGCGGCCGCCCTGCGTCAACTCAATCACATGGCTTACGATTTCCAGCACGCCGAGTATCTCGGCGGCGAAGACGCGGATAGCCTGGCCGCGATCGAGGCGGATTACGGCGAATTGATCGAAATCGGAACTCACATCATCGAATTCGTGCGCGAGGGCAAGCTGCAGCAGGCACGGGACTACCAGCAACAAAACGCGATTCCCCTGGCCAACCGGCTCGAACGGCGCACCAATGCGCTGGCCAACCGTGCCGAGGCCAATATGATCGCCAGCTCGGAATTGAGTAAACGCTGGTTCGATATTTCGCAGCGCGTCGTGTTCGGCGTGTCGTTCGCGGCTGTCCTGTTTGCGCTGGTGCTGGGTTACTCGATCTCGCTGTCGCTGATCGGGCCGGTCGAGAAAATGAATCGGCGATTCCAGAAGCTTGCACAGGGTAATTTTGCCGGCCAGGTCGACATTCCCAACCGCGATGAAATGGGAGATCTCGCGCGCGCGCTCAACGACATGTCGAACGAGCTGGGTCGCCTGTACCGCGAGATCCAGGCCGCGAGCCAGCACAAGTCCGAGTTCCTGGCTAACATGTCGCACGAACTGCGCACGCCACTGAATGCGATCATCGGCTTTTCCGAAATGCTCGACGAGCAGGTATTTGGCGAGCTTAACGAAAAGCAAGCCGAGTACGTGCGCGACATCCACGAATCGGGGGAGCACCTGTTATCGCTGATCAACGATATTCTCGACCTGAGTAAGATCGAAGCTGGCCGCATGGAGCTGGATCTGAAGAAGTTCGACGTTCACACCGCGCTCGACAATGCGGTGACGCTGATCAAGGAACGCTCGCTGCGCCACGGCATCGCGCTCGAAGTCGATATCGATTCGAAGCTGAACAAGGTTGTCGCCGACGAACGCAAGTTCAAACAAATTCTGTTGAACCTGCTGTCCAACGCGATCAAGTTTACTCCGCAAGGCGGCACCATCAGCATTGACGCAAGCAACAGTGACGAACGCCTGGAAGTTACCGTCAGTGATACCGGCATCGGCATCTCGCCCGAGGATCAGCAATACATCTTCGACGAATTTCGCCAGGTGACAGAAGACGCCAACCAGGCGCTCGAAGGCACCGGGCTTGGGCTCTCGCTGACGAAAAAATTCGTCGAGATGCACGGCGGTGAAATTTCGGTTCAGAGCGAGGTCGGCAAGGGCTCGACCTTCCGTTTCGCAGTCCCGCTGGAGGCAATCGAACAGGTGGGCGACAATAGCTCCGTCGACGATGTTGCAGCTAACTGAAGCCTGGGAAGAAAAAAATGAGTAAAGGGTTGGTTCTGATCGTCGAAGACAACGAAAAAAACCGCAGGCTATTACGCGACATATTGCAGGCCAATGGTTACGACACGGTGGAGAGCGAAACCGCCGAGGAAGGGCTTGAACTCGCAAGGCAGTCACGGCCGGGACTGGTGCTGATGGATATCCAGCTACCAGGCATTGACGGCATCGAGGCGCGTGAACGCTTACGTGACGACCCGCAAACCCTGGATATTCCGGTGGTCGCGGTAACGGCATCGGTGATGCAGCACGACCAGGACCGCATCGAGCAGGCCGGCTTCGATGCATTTCATTACAAGCCAATCCGAATCAAGGAGATTCTGGCGACGGTTGAGGAGCTGCTGGTTTGAGCGAACACGCCAGAATCCTCGTCGTCGACGATACGCCGATGAACGTCAAGTTGCTGGCCGATCGCCTCTCGGCCAGTGGCTATCAAATCGAAACCGCCGATTGCGGCGCGCGCGCACTGGAGCTGGTCGAGCAGTGGCAACCCGACCTGGTGCTTCTCGATGTGATCATGCCGGAAATGAACGGTTACGAGGTATGCCGCCGGATTCGGAACGACATGGGCAACCAGATGCTGCCGGTGGTGATGGTGACCGCGCTCGACCCCGATGAAGAGCGGGTCAAGGGCCTCGAGGCCGGCGCCGACGACTTTTTGACCAAGCCGGTCAACATACCCGAGCTCGAGGCGCGGGTTAAATCACTGCTTCGCGTTAAAGACCTGTACGAACAAGTTCAGATCCAGGCCGATGAGCTCGCCGAGTGGAACAGCAAGCTCGAGTCCCGGGTCCAGGCACAGGTCGAGCAACTCGAAAATCTCGGCCGCCTGAAACGCTTTCTGTCGCCCCAGGTGGCGGACCTGATCGTCTCTTCCGGCGACGAATCGGTTCTCGACAGCCACCGCAGCAATATCGCCGCGCTGTTTTGCGATTTGCGTGGTTTTACCGCGTTTTCCGAAACCGCCGAGCCCGAGGACGTGATCGAGGTTTTGCAGACCTATCACGAAGAAATGGGTCGTCTCATTTACGACTACGAGGGCACCATAGACCACCGTGCCGGCGACGGCATCATGGCCGTTTTCAACGACCCCCTGCCCTGTGACGAGCCCGCGTTGCAGGCCGTGCGCCTGGCGGTGGCGATGCGTGAACGGATGAACGAGCTGCTTGAGAACTGGCGTGAACTCGGACATGAGCTGGGCTTCGGTGTCGGGCTGTCAACGGGCTACGCGACACTAGGCCTGGTCGGTTTCGAGGGCCGCTACGATTACTGCGCGAACGGCAGTGTTGTCAACCTGGCGGCACGTCTTTCCGACGAGGCACGCGACGGACAAATCCTGATCAGCCAGCGCGCCTTCACCACGGTAGCCGATCAGGTGGAGGGTACGGAAATCGGACAGCTAACCCTGAAGGGGCTAAGCCAACCGGTCCGGGTCCTCGATGTGACCGGATTCAAGTCCTGAGTACCCAGGGATAAAAACTGGTGCATTCGGATAACTAACCTGAAAGCACGGGGCAATGAGCCATTGCTTCCGGTGTTGGCGATAGTTTCTCTCTGATCCGTAACCAACATCCAGCATCCAGCCGCTATACTGCCCCGGAAACAGGAGGCAACCATGGCGCAAACCAGCGAAACAGACAACAAAAGCGTGCTCGTCACCGGCTGCTCGAGCGGCATCGGTGACTGTGTCGCCCGGGGGTTACACGCGCGCGGCTATCGCGTCTTTGCCAGCGTGCGTAACCCGCAGGACAGCGCGGCGCTCGAGCAGGACGGCATCGAGTGCCTGCAGCTCGATTACACGGATTCCTCGAGTATACGCTCGGCCGTCGATCAGGTA
>JAASSH010000082.1 GCA_021767985.1 Gammaproteobacteria bacterium
GACATCCAGCGTCTCGAAAATAGTTTGAGTGAAAAACTCGGCGCGGCGGTCAAAATCAAACCCGGTAAAAAGGGCTCTGGCCAGCTGGTTATCCACTTTCATAGCAGCGCCGAGCTCGACGGAATCCTCGAGCATTTGGCACCGTAAATATATTTATTCGGGACATTGATTATTCGCGATTAACTCCGTTATACTCTGCATCCGCTTTTTGGCAGGGTGCGTCCGAGCATAATCGCAGCTGCAAAAAGCGATGAAAAATCAGATTATCAGGACGCTGGTTCTTCAATATATTCTGGGGGTTGTTTACCTGGCAGGCGCAGGGCTCTGGGATACCGCGGTGATGCTGTCAGCACTGGTAGGCTGTCTGGCGGCTCTGATACCTGGCACCTACTTTGGCGTCAGGATGATGCAGGCCACGGAAAATAATAAAGATGCGGCGCAGTGGTTGGGCTACGCATACCGATACGAAATCGGGAAATGGGTGATGATGGGTATGATTTTCATACTCGCTTTCACCTCGGGATACCCATGGGATCCAGTTGTTTTGTTCGCCGGATTTGTTTTGATTCAGTTATCCGGCTGGTTAGCACCGTTAATGGGTAACGCCGTTAATAATAAAAGGTAATCGATCGAATATGGCTGGTAGCTACGCGAATTCTGGCGAATACATCAAGCACCATTTAACCAACCTGACCTATGGCCAGAAGGCCGACGGCAGCTGGGGTATCGCTCACGGCGCGGACGAGATTGCAGAGATGGGCTTCTGGTCGATCAATCTCGATTCGATGGCTTTCTCGATCGGTCTTGGCGTGCTGTTCCTGTGGGGTTTCCATTGGGCCGCGAAGAAGGCGTCGAGCGACGCGCCCACCGGCTGGCAGAATTTCGTCGAGATGATGATTGAGTTTATCGATGAGTCGGTGCGTGGTTCCTATTCCGGCAAGAGTGCGCTGGTTGCACCATTGGCGTTGACGATTTTCGTCTGGATCTTCCTGCTCAACCTGATGGACCTGATCGCGGTCGACCTGGTGCCCTGGATCGGCGGGCTGCTGGGACTGCCCTATCTAAAGATCGTGCCAACCACCGATCCCAATATTACCTTTGGCCTGTCGCTGGCCGTATTCGCGCTGGTGATTTATTACAGCATAAAGATTAAAGGCCCGGGCGGCTTTTTTGCCGAGCTCGCGTTCCACCCGTTTCCGAAATACATGATGCCGGTCAACCTGATCCTGGAAGGCGTCACCCTTATCGCCAAGCCGGTATCACTGGCGCTACGTCTGTTCGGTAACCTGTATGCGGGCGAAATGATATTCATCCTGATTGCACTGATGTACAGCGGCGGAATTGCGCTCGGTATCTTCGGTGGTTTCCTGCAGCTGGGCTGGGCGATCTTCCATATTCTGGTCATTACCTTGCAAGCGTTTATCTTCATGACGCTGACCATCGTATACCTGGATATGGCATCGCAGACAGATCATTAACCTTTAAACACAACACACTCTAAATATTATTAGGAGAAAACCATGGAATCAGCTTTGCTTTATATCGCTGGCGCTTTGATGCTGGGCTTTGGCGCACTCGGTGCCGCAATTGGTGTCGGCCTGCTCGGCGGTCGCTTCCTCGAGGGCGCTGCGCGTCAACCGGAACTGATCCCGATACTTCGTACCCAGTTCTTCATCATCATCGGCCTGCTCGACGCGGTTCCGATGATCGCGGTTGGTCTGGCGATGTATGTCATGTTCGCGGTAGCGGCTGCTTAAACCTCCGATTTCAATTCGAACGAGGACAGCAACATGAATTTCAATGCAACGCTGATAGGGCAGATGATCACCTTCGCGATCTTTGTCTGGTTCTGCATGAAATATATCTGGCCACCGTTGATTGCGGCTCTGGAAGAGCGTAACGCGCGTATTTCTGAAGGTCTGGCTGCGGCGCAACGCGGGCAGCAGGACCTCGAGGAAGCCGAGGTCAAGGTCAAGGAAAGCTTCAACGAAGCCAAGGCCCAGGCGCAGGAAATTATCAACCAGGCACAGAAGCGGGCTAACGAGATCGTCGACGAGGCCAAAGAGGCCGCACGCGAGGAAGCCGAAAAGACCAAGGCTGCCGCCAGTGTCGAAATCGATCAGCAGATTACCGCCGCGCGCGAACAGTTGCGCCAGGAAGTTTCTTCAATCGCGCTGGCCGGCGCGGAGCAGATCCTGAAACGCGAGGTCGACGCCAAGGCGCATGCCGCAGTGCTCGACGACCTCGTCACGCAGATCTAGGGCATAGGCTATGGCTGATTTCGAAACTGCCGCCCGACCCTACGCCAGGGCTTTTTTCGAGCTGGCGCTGGATCAGGGCAGGCTCGACGACTGGCAGAACGGGCTGGATCTGGCCGCGGCAGTTGCCGCCGATTCAGACATGAAGTCGCTGCTCGAGCAACCCGACGTGCTGCCCAGGGAACTGGGTGAATTGTTCCTGTCGGTGCTCGCGGGCGCCGGGCTCGACAGCGATAGCGACTTTGAAAACGCGGTTCGCCTGTTGGCGGAAAACAGCCGGCTGGCCGCGCTGCCGGCAATCGCCGCGCTATACGCAACGTTGAAGCAGGAAGCCGAGGGCAAGATCGAGATTCAGGTCAGGAGCGCGCAGGCGCTAACCGACGAGCAGCAGGAGCAGATCGCGCAGAATATGGCCAAACGACTGGGCAAGGAAGTCAGGCTGGTCGCCGAGGTCGACGAGAGCCTGATCGCAGGCGCGGTGATTACCGCCGGCGATCTCGTCATCGACGGCTCGGCCAGCGGCCGCATCGAAAAGCTCGTGCACGCGGTAAACAGGTAACAGAATACTTTAATTTACGGGATACAAAGCAATGCAACTTAATCCGTCAGAAATAAGCGAACTGATCAAAGATCGCATCAAGAACTTCGAGAGTACCGCCGAAGCTCGCACCGAGGGCACGATCGTCTCCCTGATGGACGGCATCGCGCGCATCCACGGCCTCGCCGACGTCATGTCGGGCGAAATGATCGAATTCCCGGGTAACACCTTCGGCATGGCGCTCAACCTCGAGCGCGATTCGGTTGGCGCGGTAATTCTCGGCGATTACGAACACGTGTCGGAAGGGGATACCGTCAAGTGTACGGGCCGTATCCTGGAAGTGCCGGTGGGTGAGCAGCTGCTCGGCCGTGTCGTCAATTCGCTGGGCCAGCCGATCGACGGCAAGGGCGCTATCGATGCTAAGCAGTTCGAACCGATAGAGAAAGTCGCGCCGGGCGTTATCGCACGGCAATCGGTATCTCAGCCGGTGCAGACCGGCCTCAAGTCGATCGACTCGATGGTGCCGATCGGCCGCGGTCAGCGCGAATTGATCATCGGCGACCGTCAAACCGGTAAATCCGCGGTCGCGATCGACGCGATCATCAATCAGAAAGGCACCGGTATCAAGTGTATTTACGTCGGCATTGGCCAGAAGGCATCGACCATCGCCAACGTGGTGCGCAAACTGGAAGAATTCGGCGCTATGGAGCACACCATCGTGGTCGCGGCGAACGCTTCAGACTCGGCGGCGCTGCAGTACATCGCGCCCTACTCTGGCTGCACCATGGGCGAATACTTCCGCGACAAGGGCGAAGATGCCCTGATCGTTTACGACGACCTGACCAAGCAGGCCTGGGCTTACCGCCAGGTATCGCTGCTGCTGCGTCGTCCGCCGGGACGCGAGGCCTATCCGGGTGACGTTTTCTACCTGCACTCGCGCCTGCTCGAGCGCGCGGCGCGCATCAACGCCGACTACGTCGAGAACATTACCGACGGCAAGGTCAAGGGCCAGACCGGTTCGCTGACCGCGCTGCCGATCATCGAAACCCAGGGCGGTGACGTATCGGCCTTCGTACCGACCAACGTCATCTCGATTACCGACGGCCAGATCTTCCTCGAATCCGACCTCTTCAACGCCGGTATCCGGCCCGCAATCAACGCCGGCCTGTCGGTCTCGCGCGTGGGTGGTGCGGCGCAGACGCCGATTATCAAGAAGCTCGGTGGCGGCGTGCGTCTGGCACTGGCGCAGTACCGCGAGCTTGCCGCTTTTTCGCAGTTTGCTTCCGACCTCGACGAGGCCACGCGCAAGCAGCTGGAACGCGGCCAGCGTGTTACCGAATTGATGAAGCAGCGCCAGTATTCACCGCTGTCGGTTGCCGAGATGGCGGTCTCGCTGTACGCGGCGAACGAGGGCTACCTCGACGACGTCGAAGATACCAGGGTGGTTGCCTTCGAAGACGCGATGCTCGCGCATATCCGCTCCAACAAGCAGGACCTGCTCGACAAGATCAACGAGAGCGGCGATTACAACGACGATATCGCGGCCGAGATCAAGCAGGCAATTGACGACTTCAAGGCCAACGGCGTTTACTAAGAGGCGGATTCGATGGCTGGCGGCAAAGAGATAAAGACCAAGATCGCGAGTGTTCAGAACACTCAGAAGATCACCGCGGCAATGGAAATGGTGGCGGCGAGCAAAATGCGCCGCGCCCAGGACCAGATGTTCGCCACGCGCCCCTACGCGCAGCGTATTTCCGACGTGGTCAGTCATGTCGCCAGTTCACATGCCGAGTACAGGCACCCGTTCCTGATCGAACGGCCGGTCAAGCGCGCCGGCATCGTCGCGGTGTCCACCGATCGAGGCCTCTGTGGCGGCCTTAATACCAACATGTTCAAGAAGGCGCTGAACCATATCGGCGATCTCGATGAGCAGGGTATCGAGATCGAGGTTGCCACCTTTGGCACCAAGGCCCTGGGTTTCTTCAAGCGTATCGGCGCGAAGGTAATTGCCGAGGTCAGTCACATCGGCGATAGCCCGGAGATCGGACAAATTATCGGGCCGGTGCAGGCCCTGCTGACCAAGTACGAGGAAGGCGAGATCGACGTGATCTACCTGATCAGCAACGAATTTGTCAACACCATGACCCAGCAGCCGTGGATGACGCAGCTGGTGCCGGTGCAGCCCGCGGAAGACAAGGAGCTCAGTCATCACTGGGACTACATCTACGAGCCCGATTCGAAAGAGGTGCTCGACGGCCTGCTGGAACGCTATATCGAGTCACTGGTTTACCAGGCCGTGGTCGAGAACGTGGCCTGCGAGATGGCGGCGCGTATGCTGGCGATGAAAAACGCCACCGATAACGCCGGCGCCATGATCGATGAACTACAGCTTATTTATAACCGCGAACGCCAGGCTTCGATAACGCAGGAAATCAGCGAAATCGTCGGCGGCGCGGCAGCAGTTTAAACATTTACGAATATTGAAGATTGACAGAGGAATAACAGATGAGCACAGGTAATATCGTGGAAGTCATCGGCGCGGTCGTCGACGTAGAATTTCCCCGAGACGCTGTTCCCAAGGTGTACGACGCGCTTTTGATCGCCGAGGCCGAAGGCCTGACGCTTGAAGTGCAGCAGCAGCTCGGAGACGGCATCGTACGCACCATTGCGATGGGTGCCGCCGAGGGCCTGCGCCGCGGACTCGAGGTCAGCAATACCGGGCAACCTATTACGGTACCGGTCGGGCAGAAAACCCTGGGCCGCATCATGGATGTACTCGGCAATCCGATCGATGAAAAGGGGCCGATCGGCGAAGAGTCTCGCATGCCGATTCACCGCAAGCCGCCGACTTACGACGAGCAGGCAGCTACCACTGAAATCCTCGAAACCGGCATCAAGGTCATCGACCTGATCATGCCGATCGCCAAGGGCGGCAAGATCGGCCTGTTCGGCGGCGCCGGCGTGGGTAAGACGGTAACCCTGATGGAGCTGATCCGTAACATCGCGGTCGAGCACTCCGGCTTCTCGGTATTCGCGGGCGTGGGCGAGCGGACTCGTGAAGGTAACGACTTTTACCACGAAATGACCGACGGCGGCGTTATCGACAAGGTAGCGCTGGTCTACGGCCAGATGAACGAGCCTCCCGGAAATCGTCTGCGCGTGGCGCTGTCGGGCCTGACCATGGCAGAATTTTTCCGCGACGAAGGCCGCGACGTACTGATGTTCGTCGACAATATCTACCGCTACACGCTGGCGGGCACCGAGGTATCGGCACTGCTCGGACGGATGCCGTCCGCGGTAGGCTACCAGCCGACCCTGGCGCTCGAAATGGGTGTGCTGCAGGAGCGCATCACCTCGACCAAGACCGGTTCGATCACCTCTTTCCAGGCGGTATACGTACCGGCGGACGATTTGACCGATCCGTCACCGGCAACCACCTTCGCGCACCTCGACGCAACCCTGGTACTGTCGCGCCAGGTCGCGGAACTGGGTATCTACCCGGCGGTGGACCCGCTCGATTCGACTTCGCGGATCCTCGATCCCAACGTCGTCGGCAACGAGCACTACGACACCGCGCGCGGCGTACAGGGTACGCTGCAGCGTTATAAAGAGCTGAAGGACATCATCGCGATTCTCGGAATGGACGAACTCTCCGAGGAAGACAAGCTCGTGGTCAGCCGTGCGCGTAAAATTCAGCGCTTCCTGTCGCAGCCGTTCTTCGTCGCCGAGGTATTCACCGGTTCGCCCGGCAAGTACGTCTCGGTCAAGGACACCATCTCGAGCTTCAAGCAGATACTCGACGGTGAAATGGACCAGTACCCCGAGCAGGCTTTCTACATGGTGGGCGGTATCGAAGAAGTCGCCGAACGCGCCAAGAACCTGTAAGGTAGCGTGATGAGCACAATCCAGGTAGAAATCGTCAGCGCCGAAGAGCAGATCTTCTCCGGTCAGGCGCTGATGGTGTACGCGCCTGCGGTAATGGGTGAGGTCGGCATCGCGCCGCGCCACACGCCGCTGATTTCACCGTTGAAGCCGGGTGAAGTGCGCCTCGACATGGGTGACGGCAAGGAAGAGTTTTTCTTCATTTCCGGCGGTATCCTCGAAGTTCAGCCACACCTGGTGACGGTATTATCAGATACCGCGATTCGCGCCCACGACCTCGACGAGGCCGCCGCGCTCGAAGCGCAAAAACGCGCCGAGGATGCGCTCGCCGATCAGCAATCCGATCTCGACGTGGCCAAGGCCAAGGCTGAACTCGCCTCCGCGGCAGCTCAGGTCGCCGCCATCAAGAAGCTCAGAAAGAAATCATAATCGGGTATTTCATACCCGGTTTTCGTTGTCATGCCGGCCTCCGAGCCGGCATCCATCGCAGCAAGCCTGAAATATTCTGCCGCAAAGCCCAACGGGCTTTCCGCTCGTATCTGTTACACCCTGAACGATAGATTGCGGGTCAGGCCCGCAATGACGGGATATTCCAGGAATGACGAAACTATTTCATTGCAATACAATAAGCCGCTGATTTTATTCTAGAATCCATCTATGCCACTAAGTATCGTCATTCTCGCTGCCGGCCAGGGTACGCGCATGAAGTCCGCGCGCCCCAAGGTGCTGCACGAACTCGCCGGCAAGCCGCTGCTGCAGCACGTGGTCGATGCCGGCCGCGCGCTCGAGCCCGAGCAAATTATTGCCGTGGTCGGACATGGCGGAGAACTGGTGCAGGCCGCGATGCAGGGGCAGGATCTCGATTTCGTCGAGCAGCGCGAGCAGCTCGGCACCGGGCATGCGTTGCAGCAGTGCCTCGATCACGTCAATCCCGGTAACGCGGTGCTGGTGCTGTATGGCGATGTCCCGCTAATTCGCGCCGAAACCATGGCGTCGATGATCGAGCAAACCGGCGACGCCGCGGTTTGCATTCTGAGTTTCGAACCGCCGGATCCCGCCGGCTACGGTCGTGTTATCCGACAGCAGGACGGGGTACAGACCATCGTCGAGCACAAGGATGCAACTCCCGAACAACGGGCGCTCGGTGAATGTTTCTCGGGCCTGATGCTAATCAGGGGCGACAGCTTGCAGCGGCTCGTCAACGCGCTGGACAACGAC
>JAASSH010000392.1 GCA_021767985.1 Gammaproteobacteria bacterium
CGACGTGCCGTAGGATATGATTCTTCCGCTTCCCGCCTCACGAACCTGCCCCGACTCGAAAGGTTCGATCATGCCCTCGGTTTCCGCCATACGGCGAATCCACCGATCTGATTTGATGCTCACAGGCCCGTCCCGCAAAAAAAGCGCAGTATATCCGCTACCGGGCCCCGGCGTCGACGCCGTTTCGACCACACTATCGTGCCGTAATCCCCCAGGAACGCCATATTGAAGTAAGATATTACCGTGGAATTTTAAGGCAATCGGGAAAAGTGCCGATAGACACAGAATGGCAAGCCTGAAATCATCCCATCGCGATTCGAAGCAATGGATCACGACACTGCGCCGAATGCTGCGCTTTCGGCTCGCACGCCGCGTGTTTCTGGTGGTTTTTGCCGCGATCGTGTTGATCGAATTTATTATCGTGTTCCCGTCTTACAATAACTTCAGGGACGCCCAGCTGGCCGATTTCGAGGAACTGGCGCGGGTCGCGGCCACTGCGGCACTGGCGAACCGAATGCCGGACGGTGCCGAATTGGCCGATGGCATGGCGCGTATCGTCGCGGCCGACCCTCGCATACTGGGCGTCAGCCTGCTGGGCCCGGACCGGCAGGTCCTTGTCACTGCGGGCGAACCGCCCGGGCTTCGGGTCGATACGCATACGCAACCGCGCACACGCCTGTCCGCCGACAAACAGCGTTATGATATCTATCTGCAACCCACCTCTATCTCGGCGGAAACCGGCGTAATTATGCGCATGGACGTGTCTTCGATCTGGCGCGAGCTAACCGCTTTCCTGTTTCGAATCCTGGGGCTGGTGCTGCTTATCTGCGTCGTCGCCGGCTCCATCGTGTTCTTCTACGTGGTTTGGGACCTGATTTATCCGCTCGAGGAGATTCACGTAAACCTGAAAAAGGCCAAACTTAATCCCGCGCGCGCCGACGAGAGCGAAATCAGGCATGCGCGTGACGACGAACTCGGTGAAACCATCGACCTGCTTAACGATGCATTACACGAAATCGGCACCTCACATCGCTCCGACGTTGCCTTCCAGGAGGCCCGACTGAGAGATTTCGCCGCCGCGGGTTCCGACTGGTTCTGGGAAATGGACTCGGAACTGCGTTTTTCCTACTTTTCGGACCAGTTCGAAGCGGTCACCGGCGTCGAGCCGGAAAAGCTGCTGGGCAAAACCCGCCAGGAAACGGGGATCCCGGACGTCACGGAGAAAGCCTGGCAGGATCATCTGCTTACCCTCGAAAACCGGGAACCCTTTCGCGGCTTTACCCACCCGCGAGACAAACCCGATGGCACGCGCGTCTGGCTCGCGATCAGTGGTAAGCCGATATGGGCCGAGGACGGCAGTTTCCTCGGCTATCGTGGCACAGGATCCGATATAACCGATCTGCACGAGGCCCAGCAGGACCTGGTCGAGGCAAAGGAAGCCGCGGAACAGGGATACCGCGCAAAATCAGAATTTCTCGCCATCATGAGCCATGAAATCCGCACCCCGATGAACGGCATTATTGGCATGACCGACCTGCTGATGGATAGCAAGCTCGACGACCAGCAGCGGCACTATGCGAAGATCATCCAGGAATCAGGGGCCGCGCTTATGCGCATCATCAACGATATCCTGGACCTGTCCCGGCTGGAGGCGCAACGCATAACCCTGGAGCAGGCGGAATTCGATTATGTCAGCGTGGTAGCCGGCGTGGTGGATATCCTGACCCCGCAGGCGAGAGAGAAAGGGCTGGACCTGATCTACGACATCGACACCGACTTGCACGCCAGTTATCTTGGCGATTACGGCCGGTTGCGCCAGGTCATGGTTAACCTGCTCGGCAATGCGATCAAGTTCACCAGGGAGGGTTCGATCTCGATCAGTGTCGAACGCGTCGGTGGCGAGGATATGAAACCACGCTTGCGCACCGAGATCAGCGATAGCGGTATCGGCATCCCGGCCGAATCCATCGACAAACTGTTTTCCAGCTTCACCCAGGTTGACGCTTCTACCTCGCGGCGCTTCGGAGGCACCGGGCTGGGACTCGCTATTTGTCGCAAGATTATAGAAACCATGGACGGCGAAATCGGGGTTAGCAGCACCGAGGGAGAAGGCAGCACCTTCTGGTTTGAAGTCGAGCTGCCGCGCATCGATCCCGACGCTTACGATCAGGATCGCGACGACACCATCACCATAATACCCGGCCAGCAGTTCAAAACCGACCAGACCGGAGCCCAGCTGCGAATTCTCGTGGTCGACGACGTGCCGGTAAACCTGATCGTAATCGAGAAAATGCTCGATAGCCTTGGATATCACGTCGAATCGGCGACCAACGGCCGCGAGGCGGTGAAAGCGGTCAAATCCGGACGCTACGATATGATTTTCATGGACATCCAGATGCCCGAGATGGACGGGCTCGAAGCCACGCACAAGATTCGCGCGCTGGATACCGAGTCAAGCGGCGTGCCGATCGTGGCGATAACGGCAAATACGCAGGTCAGCGATCGTGACGCCTGTATCGAATCCGGAATGAACGACTTCATTGCCAAGCCCTTTGTAAAGAAGCAGTTGGTGGCGTTACTGGAGCGTTACTTCCCGTCAGCGGAGCCCGGGTCCCGCAAGGCGAGTTAGCCTGTCGCACCCCCTGCGCTCACCAACCGAGCTAAATACTGCGCTCGCGAAAATGCTCGTAGATCGCATCGCTAAACACTCGTACCCGTCTCGAGACCAGTCGCCCCGGTGGATATACCGCGTACATACCGACCTCGGGACGCGCATACTGCTGCAATATCGGTACCAGCTCCCGGTTATCGATATGCTTTTGCAAGAAAGCCACCGGGCCGCTGACTATGGCAATGCCGTGACAGGCGACAGCGGCAAGAAATTCACCATTGTTGGCACCCAGGCGATATTTCACTCTCGGGCTGACGGTGCGTCCATCTTCTGAATACGACCACTGGCGACCGGCCGCGACATTGCTGTACACCAGGACTTCATGATCGACCAGTTCCGCGGGATGTTGCGGTTCACCATGCCGAGCCAGGTAATCCGGGCTGGCGCAGATGGCGAAATGCACGCGCGCCAGCCTGCGTGCGACCAGGCTCGAATCTTCCAGCTCGCCGATCCGAATTGCCAGATCTATATTCTCCTCGATCAGGTTGACCTGACGATCGTTCAAATCGATATCGATCTTGATTTCGGGATGAGCCGCCAGGAAACCGCTAACCGGGGCGGCCAGCTGGCTGACACCAAAACCCAATGGCAACGCCAGCCTGATACGGCCCGAGATCTGGCTATGGGCGTCGGCGACAAATTGCTCGGCTTCGTTAAGATCGGTCAGAATTTGCGTAGCGCGCTGATAGAATTC
>JAASSH010000393.1 GCA_021767985.1 Gammaproteobacteria bacterium
GCTAGCTGCCGAAGCCTTTCGCCATTAACGAGGCGCATATCAGGATACCGGCGATCAGAACCAGTTCCCAGTGGATTATCTGTCTCAGCAGCTTGAGCGTGGCGCCGGTTACCTCCGGCGCGATACCCTGCCGCAACTCGCTGCTCCAGCGCCGGAACACCGCACTCGGATATAGTGAAATGATCCCGGCAATGACATACAGGGCCAACTTGACCTGGAAAAAAGTATTGTCGAAGTAGTAAGCGCTGCCTTTTTCGAAATAAATAACCCGCAGGAAGCCAAACACCAGCAACAGCACCGCCGCAATCCCCAGCACCAGGTCGGCCCGCTGAATTCGGCGCGCGCGCTCGACGCTCGGAGATTCGCTCAACAACGCCAGTTCGAGCACCAGCGCCGCGCTCAGCGCGAAAAATGCCAGGAAGTGCCCGAAGGAGGTCAGCGCGGCGGCAAGCATTACGGCGAGATACGCTTCATTTCCCAGCCGCTCTCGAGCGGTGAGTAGACGATACGGTCATGCAGCCGGTTATCCTGGCCCTGCCAGAACTCGAAATACTCGGGCGTCAAACGGTAACCAATCCACGAGTCGGGTCGCGGCACATCACCGTCCGGGTAGGCGGCGCGCAGGCGCAACACCTCGTCCTCGAGGTGAGAACGACTTTCGATCTCGCTCGACTGCTGCGAAGCGGCGGCGCTGAAACGGCTACCCTCCGGCCGCATCAGGAAATACTTCTCGGCGTCCTCGGCCGGCATCATCTGCACCCGACCGTGGACCCGCACCTGGCGGCTGAGATCGCGCCAGTGAAACAGCAACGCGGCGTTCGGATTCACCTCGAGATGCCGGCCCTTGAGACTGCGCGCGTCGGTATACCAGCAAAATCCCTCGGCGTCGAAATGCTTGAGCAGCACGATGCGCGCCGCGGGTTGCCCGCCGCTATCCGCCGTCGCCAGCGTCATCGCCGTGGCGTCGAGCAACTCCAGGTCACGCGCGCGTTGCAACCACTGGCCGAACTGTACGAAAGGGTCAGGATCCATGTCCTTGCGGGTAATCCCGTGCGATTCGTAATCACGCCGCACATCGCTCAGATCCATTTCTATCGTCATCAGAACACCCTTTCGAACAGGCTACGCATCGCGGCCCATGACTTCTCGTCTGCCTGCTGCTGGTAGCCCAGGTCGATGCCGTATTTCTCGGCGTTGACGTCGGCCTCGGGATTGCTGAATCCGTGCTTCGCACCATCGAGCAGCAGCACGTCGTAATCGGCCTGCGCAGCGTCCATCTCCTGCTTGAAGCTCTCCAGGTCATCCATGCTGACCATCGAGTCGGCAGCACCGTGACAAACCAGGATCTTCGCCTGGATACTGCCCGGATCTGCCGTGTGGAACGATCCCAACGCACCATGAAAACTGGCGACCGCGGACAGCGGCATGCCGATACGAGCCATGTGCAGCACCATCGCGCCGCCGAAACAGTATCCGATGGCCGCGCTGCGCGCGGGATCTACGCCGGCCTGATCGAGCAGCAGTTCGTGACCTGCCCTGAGCGCGGCGGTACCGGTTTTCATGTCGCTCAGCACGCCATTCATCAATTCACCGGCCTGGCCCGGGTCGGATGCGACCTGGCCGCCACCGTACATGTCGATCGCGAGCGCGACGTAACCGAGTTCGGCCAGCATGTGGGCGCGGCGCACGATGTAATCGTTAAGCCCCCACCATTCGTGCACGATTACGACGCCGGGTCGCGCCGTGGTAATTTCGTCGTCATAAGCCAGGTATCCCTGGTGGCTGGCGTCGCCAACCGCGTATTCGATTCGAGTAGTCAGAAGCTTCATCGCTGTCACCTTGCTGCGGTTCGGAATGCGGAAATTCTACCCCTTAATACTGTTAACAGATAGCGCTGTGATTTACCATGCCGGGATGAATCAACTCGACCACATCGTCGTCGCGGCCGACTCGCTGCAGCAGGGCGTCGACTACCTGCGCGAAAAGCTCGGCGTCGAAGTTCCCAGCGGCGGTTTTCACCAAACCATGGGCACCCATAATCATTTGATGCAGCTGGCAAACGACGCTTACCTCGAAATCATCGCAATCGATCCGCAAGCCCGGCGACCGCGACATCCGCGCTGGTTCGGTCTCGACCAGGCCGAGATGCGCGCAGCCCTGAAGCAGGGCCCGCGCCTCGTTACCTGGGTGATGAACACCACCGACCTGCAGCAACTCGTGACGGACGCGGACTTCGATATCGGCGCCCCCACCGCGCTCAGCCGCGATAATCTCGAATGGAAAATCGCGCTGACCGACGATGGACGACTGCTCGGTGGCGGCATGCTGCCATATTGCATCCAGTGGCTCAGTTCGCCGCACCCGTCGCGCGCGATGGCCGATCTTGGCTGTATTCTGCATTCGCTGACAATTTATCATAACCGTCCTTACTGGCTCGCCGAGCGGCTCGAGGCGATCGACGCCAGCCACCTGGTGCAGATCGAAACCCTGGAACAGGATGAGGCACCATACCTGTCGGCCGCGATCGAGACACCGAAGGGGTTGGTCGACTTAACCTAGGAGCGCTCTCTTCGAGGTAAGCCCGTGCGAAGAGATTTCGGACATATTCGAATCTAGGGATTATTCAGCCATTCGTATGGCCCGAAAGGGTCGGGTCGGAAGTAACAGATCATGCGCCCATCGTCGCCGGCCGCGGCGCCCTCGCGCCACGGCGCCATGCCGTGCAGCACCAGTCGGTGCGCGATGAAGGCTTCCCCGGGGAGAGCGTGCAACTCGACCCGTTCGCATTCGGCGAAGGCCTGCGCGCGCGCGGCATGATAAGCCTCGGTAATGTCCTGCTCACCCCACTGCTCTGCCGCCAGCCCTTCGAAACGGCGGCTAAAGGCGTCGCGCATGATTTCCTGCGAGCTCTCCCAGACCACGAAAGGCGAGGCGTCGGCATCGAACTCGACCATCGGAATGCCGAGTATGAAACCGTGATACTCGCGCAGGTGACGGCGACGCTCTGGACCCTCGGGCAGCAGACCATCGACATGCGCCGCATCGCGCTCGCGCCTGAAACGCGCCCTGCCAGGGCTCTCCCCCGGCATCGGCCGGGGATATCCCGGGTAGCAAATCGAAACCTGGGCCGCATCCCAGTCGAAACCGCTTAATCCCAGTTCGCGGGCGATAAAATCTACCGCCTCACCGCGCAGCGGTCCGCTAGCGTCGACCGCGCCCCGGGCGTCATTCGGCAGCGCGTTGACCCCGGCGAACCAGGTGCCCTGGTAGCGCAGCCACCGATCCTGCCGCGGATCATCGAGCGTCGCGCGGGCCGGCGGCAGCGCGGCTTCGACCCAGCTAAACAGCTGCGGA
>JAASSH010000394.1 GCA_021767985.1 Gammaproteobacteria bacterium
GGTATCGGAATAAGCGGTTGACAGGCGGCGGTTTCGCCCCTAAAATTCCGCCTCCCATAATAGCAGGCTATACGTAATGTATAGCCTGCTGTTCGTTAGGAACCCGTAAATGATTGCTCCCAGGAGAGTAGATTAGATGGCAACAGTTAACCAGCTGGTACGTAAGCCGCGCCAGTCAAAGCGCAGCAAGAGTAACGTGCCTGCACTCGAAGCGTCACCGCAAAAGCGTGGCGTCTGCACCCGCGTCTATACGACGACACCGAAGAAGCCGAACTCGGCACTGCGAAAAGTTGCGCGCGTGCGCCTGACGACTGGTTACGAAGTCGCCTCTTATATCGGTGGCGAAGGCCACAACCTGCAGGAGCACTCGGTGGTGCTGGTGCGCGGCGGTCGTGTCAAGGACCTGCCTGGCGTCCGTTACCACGTGGTGCGTGGCAGTCTCGATACCCAGGGCGTGCCGGATCGCCGCCAGGGCCGTTCCAAGTATGGCGCCAAGCGCCCCAAGTCATAAGTCATTAAGGTAGCCAGATGCCAAGACGTAGAGAAGTCCCGAAACGCGTAATTCTGCCGGATCCGAAATTCCACGATCTGCAGATCGCCAAATTTATCAACATGATCATGCGCAACGGTAAAAAATCCACCGCGGAAAAGATCATGTATTACGCGCTCGACAATGTTGCCGCGAAAAGCAGCCTGGATTCGGTCGAGCTGATGGAAAAGGCGCTTGAGAACGTGCGCCCGATGGTAGAGGTCAAGTCACGCCGTGTCGGTGGTGCAACCTACCAGGTGCCGGTCGAAGTGCGCGCCTCGCGTCGTAATACGCTGGCGATGCGCTGGCTGATCGAGGCAGCGCAGAAGCGCGGTGAAAAGACGATGGCGCAAAAACTCGCCGGTGAATTACTCGATGCCTCTGAAAACAAGGGTACGGCTGTCAAGAAGCGTGAAGACACGCACCGCATGGCTGAAGCGAACAAGGCTTTTGCTCACTTCCGCTGGTAACCGGCCTCTGACCTAAAGGATATAACGGTGGCTCGCACGACACCGATAACGCGGTATCGAAATATTGGCATCATGGCCCATATCGATGCCGGCAAGACCACCACGACGGAACGGATCCTGTTCTACACCGGTGTCTCGCACAAGATCGGCGAAGTCCATGATGGCGCTGCCGTGATGGACTGGATGGAGCAGGAGCAGGAACGGGGTATTACCATTACCTCGGCCGCAACCACCTGCTTCTGGAGAGGCATGGGCGAGCAGTTCGATGAGCATCGCATCAATATCATCGATACGCCGGGACATGTTGATTTCACCATCGAGGTGGAGCGCTCGTTGCGCGTGCTCGATGGGGCCTGCGCGGTGTTTTGCGCGGTGGGTGGCGTCGAGCCTCAGTCGGAAACCGTCTGGCGCCAGGCCAACAAGTACAACGTGCCGCGCATGGCATTCGTCAACAAGATGGATCGCTCGGGCGCGGATTTTTTGCGTGTGGTCGATCAGATTCACGATCGCCTGGGCAGTAACCCGGTTCCGATCCAGCTGAATATCGGCGCCGAGGAAAACTTCCGCGGTGTGGTCGACCTGGTCAAGATGAAAGCGATCATCTGGGACGAGTCCAACATGGGCACGACCTACGAGGAACAGGATATTCCCGAGGAGATGCTGGCCGATTGCGAGAACTTTCGCGAAAAGATGGTGGAAGCCGCGGCCGAAGCCAACGACGAGTTGATGGAAAAGTACCTCGAAGAGGGAGACCTCGGCGAGGACGATATTCACCAGGGACTGCGAATCAGAACCCTGAATGGTGAAATAGTACCGGCCTTATGCGGCACTGCCTTCAAGAACAAGGGCGTGCAGGCGATGCTGGACGCGGTTATACGCTACATGCCGTCGCCGCTGGACGTGCCGCCGATCAAGGGCATAAACAGCGCAGGCGAGTTCGAGGGCGAACGCCCCGCGGACGACAAGGCGCCGTTTGCTGCGCTGGCGTTCAAGATCGCGACCGACCCGTTTGTCGGCAACCTGACTTTCTTCCGGGTTTACTCGGGGGTGCTGAACGCCGGGGAAGCGGTGTACAACTCGGTGCGCGGCAAGAAGGAGCGTATCGGGCGCGTGTTGCAGATGCATGCCAACTCGCGCGAGGAATTGAAAGAGGTGCGCGCCGGCGATATCGCCGCTGCCGTGGGCCTCAAGGATGTCGGCACTGGCGATACGCTGTGCGACATCAATGACAAGATCATGCTCGAGCGCATGGAATTTCCGGATCCGGTAATTTCGGTAGCGGTCGAGCCGAGAACGATTTCTGACCAGGAAAAGATGAGCGTTGCGCTCGGCAAACTGGCCAAGGAAGACCCGTCGTTCCGCGTGCGGACCGATGAAGAATCCGGGCAGACGATTATTTCGGGTATGGGTGAATTACACCTCGATATAATCGTCGACCGCATGAAGCGTGAGTTTGGTGTCGAAGCCAATATCGGTAAGCCGCAGGTTGCTTTCCGGGAGACCATACGCAACACGGTCGAGCAGGAAGGAAAGTTCGTGCGTCAGACCGGTGGACGTGGCATGTATGGCCACGTCTGGCTGAAGCTGGAGCCGCTGCCCGGGGGCTCGGGTTACGAGTTTGAAAACGCCATTGTCGGCGGCGTGGTGCCACGCGAGTATATCGCCGCGGTCGACAAGGGGGTGCAGGAGCAGATGGAAAACGGCGTGCTCGCCGGGTTTCCGCTGGTCGATATCAAGGTAACGCTGTACGATGGTTCCTACCATGATGTCGACTCGAACGAAATGGCGTTCAAGCTGGCGGGTTCGCTGGCGATGCGCGAAGGCGCCCAGGCGGCCAGCGCGGTGTTACTGGAACCGATTATGAAGGTCGAAGTCGTGACTCCCGAGGATTACATGGGGGACGTGATGGGCGACCTGAATCGCCGCCGCGGAATCGTGGCGGGCATGGAAGAATCGGTATCGGGCAAGATTATTCGAGCCTCGGTGCCGCTGGCTGAAATGTTCGGTTATGCCACCGATCTGCGTTCGGCGACCCAGGGCCGCGCGACATACTCGATGGAATTCGAGAAGTATGACGAAGCGCCCAGGAGTGTTGCCGATTCAGTCATTAAGGGTGGCTAGTAATTTAAGGTGGGAGATAGTTTAAGAAATGCCAGGCATTTCTTAAACTATCTCCAAAAATTGGAATTTCGAGGAAAAGTAGAATGTCCAAAGAAAAATTTGAGAGAACCAAACCCCACGTTAACGTGGGCACCATCGGTCACGTGGATCACGGCAAGACGACATTGACCGCGGCGCTGACCAAGGTCATGGCGGAGCAGCAGGGCGGCGAAGTCAAGGCGTTCGACGAGA
>JAASSH010000395.1 GCA_021767985.1 Gammaproteobacteria bacterium
ACAGGAGAGAGACTCAATTCAACCCCCCGATCGATTGATTGTGCCGTGTTTTACTCAACGATCAGATTGCTGCATGAACCAATAGCGATGGGCAAGACACTGAGCATGAAAGTAACACTTCCGGCTATCCGCCACATCACCCGTACAGGGTAATCAACCGAAAATATGGGCCGAATCGAGGAAAAACAGGCCAAAAAGACAGCCGAGAGCCTGAAACGGAGTTCTTTGCTGCGCTCGACATTCGATTCCGGGCGCCTGTTCCTGTAAACCTGTTTCCAGGATGAGCTATTCGGGCGGTTTATCCGAATCCTGCTCTTCAAGCTGGTTTTCGCCGGCTGACGCGTTGTCTTTTTCCCATTCGATGAAGTGGTCGATATCGCTTCGGAGCGAGGACAGGATCCAGCCCAGCAGCGCGACGTCGTCGATCAGCCCGAGCCCCAGGATGAAATCGGGAATCAGATCGAGCGGCATGACGAAGTAAACCACTGCGGCCACGATCGATACGAGGCTGGCCCAGGGAATGTCCCGGTAGCGGCCCGTGGCGTAGGCTCGCAGCAGCCTGAAGCTGGCCAGCAACGAATCCCAGACCTCTGCCAGACGCGCCTTGCTGGCCCTGGCTTTTTCGACCGCCCTGTCGAGCAGTTCGTTTAGTTTCTGGGAGTTTTTGGCGTACTCGATCGCCTTGTCCCGGGCGGACTTGAACGCCGAGCTTTTTTCTACGTCTTCACCTGAAATCTTTTGGCGCATGTTACCAGTTGGAGTTGCCCGCGAGGGCCTGACGGTGCGAGTCGGCTATTGTGATCGGCTGGTCGGCCGAATGCAATCGCTTGCCGCGGCGTGCTAATTCTGGCTGCTCAACTGGTCGATGATGCTTGCATATCTCTGCAAGCGGTTGACCGCGCGCTGCCGTTGCCTGTCGCTTAGCCAGGAACTGATGTCTGCCAGTGCGGCCGCGTAACCCTGCCAGTAAGCCTGGCGCGCCGGCTCGAAGGCGCGGGCATAATCGGTGTCCGGATTCAGCATGATCTGTTTCAGGCGCTGCGGGTCGATGCCTTTGCCGGCACTGTCACGCAATGCGCTAACGAGTGTCTGGTGACGTTTTTCGCGAAACTCGACCCAGGACGGGTAGATATCGGGCACCTCGAGCAAGCGTGCAGTTACCTTCTGCTCGAGGAAAAAGTCGAATTCGCCGAACCAGTCTTCGAGTCGCTCGAGATCGCGATCAAGGCGGTAAATTTCGCGCTGCTGTTCCGATTTTTCGAGGTAGTCCCGGTATCTTTCCGAGCTATCCACGAAGTATTCTTCAAAGCTTGCGATTTGCTGCGGGGTCAAGCTAACCGCAAGGTCGCCGAGGCTGTCGATTGCCTTTTCGAACAATCGATTCCTGGCGGCCATGACATCGTTTTGTAACTCGAGAAACTCGGTTTCGGTAATGCCGTCGGCGGAGGCGAGGGCGGCGCGCTCGAGAAACTCCCGATATTGAACCAGCTCTTCCTCGCGGTGCCAGGTAAAGAACTGCTGCAGCCGGGAGTCGAGCTGGGCAAGCTGTGTTTCGCTGAGATCGAACGCGTCCTCGAATTCACTGCCCACGAGATAAGGCGCATTGTCGTATGCAACATCGGCCAGGCTGCAGCTGCCCAACAGCAGGGCAACGACGCAAGCGAAGAGGGTCCTTGGAAAAATATTCATCGTTTCACCTGAAGCCATTACGCGAGACTAACGGATCTGGATGACATCAAGATGTCGTGCACCACAATCGTCCGATCAGGAAGCTTTATCCCTGAGCGGCTTTGGCAAAGGAAACACCACGTCTTCGGTAAAGCCGAGTGAAGAGACATCCGCGGCGCCATTTTGCTGTAAGTAACTGACAACATTCTGCACCAGCAGTTCGGGCGCGGAGGCTCCCGCGGTCACCCCGATACGGGTTTTGCCTTGCAGCCAGGCCGGTTTGATATCGGCCTCGCTATCGATCAGGTACCCCTCGATGTTCTTGTTTTCCGCGATTTCGCGCAACCGGTTGGAGTTCGAACTGTTGCGCGAGCCGACGACCAGGATCAGGTCGCAGCGCTCGGCCAGTTGCTTGACCGCGTCCTGTCGGTTTTGCGTGGCGTAGCAGATGTCTTCCTTTTTCGGTCCCCGGATCTCGGGAAAAATCTCGTAAAGGCTGTCGATTACGATCGCGGTATCGTCCTTGGACAGCGTAGTCTGCGTGACGAAGCGCAGCGCCTGCGGATTGCGCACCTCGAGCCGACGCACGTCGTCGACGGACTCGACCAGGTAGATATCGCCGCCGGTGGAGCGATCGTACTGCCCCATGGTGCCTTCGACCTCGGGATGCCCCTTGTGACCGATGAGTATGGTCTCGATGCCCTGGCGGCTGTAGCGACTGACCTCCATGTGGACCTTGGTAACCAGCGGGCAGGTCGCGTCGAATACCTTGAGCTGGCGTCTTTCGGCCTCGCGCCGAACCGCTTTGGACACGCCGTGTGCGCTAAAAATAACGTAGCAATCGTCGGGCACCTGGTCGAGTTCATCGACGAAGATTGCGCCCTTTTGTTTCAGGTCGTCGACCACGTAACGGTTGTGTACGACCTCGTGGCGGACGTATATCGGCGCGCCGAACAGCTGTATCGCGCGCTCGACGATTTCGATCGCGCGGTCTACCCCGGCGCAGAAGCCACGCGGATTGGCGAGCAGGATATCCATTAGTGCAGTGTCTGGGGCGCCTCACCGTCGTCGATAGCGACGACTCTAACGCTGTAGCGCACCGTTTGCCCGGCAAGCGGATGGTTCAGGTCGACTCGCACCTCGTCCTCGTTAAAGTCGAGGATCGTACCGGGCAGGGTTTCGCCTTCCTCGGTCGCGAACTCGATGATCAAGCCCGGTTCGAGCTCGAGCTCGGGATCGAATTCGATCCGCGGGATCGAGCGAAACAGCGTTTCGTCGACATAGCCGAATGCGAGATCGGGGCCGATGTCGATGGTTTCTTCCTGCCCTTCGCGCAAACCGATGAGCGCGAGCTCCAGCCCTTCGGCCATCTCGCCGCAGCCGAGCTGCACCGTCATCGGTTCGTCGTCGAAGTTGTCTTCGAGGACATCGCCGTTGGTCAATCCCAGGCGGTAGTAGATAGTAACGCGGCTGTTTCTTTCGATCTGGCTCATGCGAATTATTCGGGGCTGGTGTTGCCGATGCCGGCGAAGCTGCTCAGGATCAGTAAGACCGCGCCGACACTGATCGCGGCGTCGGCGATGTTGAAGGCCGGCCAGGGGTATTGGCCCAGCCAGACCTGGATATAATCGATCACGTGGCCGAGGTAAACCCGGTCGATCAGGTTACCGATG
>JAASSH010000396.1 GCA_021767985.1 Gammaproteobacteria bacterium
CAAGCTGGAGCCGCAAAGCGGCTGGGTCAGGACCGGCACCCGGCTGGAAGTCGTCTACTTCGATCAGCATCGCGAAACCCTGGACCCGCAAAAATCGGTGCGCGACAATCTCGCCGCGCCGGGCGACCAGGTTACGATCAACGGCCGCTCGCGCCACGTGGTCGGCTACCTCAAGGATTTTCTGTTCAACGAAAAATCGATCCACATGCCGGTCAAGGCGCTGTCCGGTGGCGAACGCAACCGTTTGCTGCTGGCACGGTTGTTCACTCGCCCCTTCAACCTGCTGGTAATGGACGAACCGACCAACGATCTCGATATCGAGACACTCGAATTACTCGAGGAATTGCTGATCGAGTACAGCGGCACGCTGCTGCTCGTGAGCCACGACCGCGAATTCATCGACAACACCGTGACCAGCACGCTGGTGTTCGAGGGCGACGGCGTGGTCAATGAGTACGTCGGCGGTTATCAGGACTGGCTGCGACAGCGCCCCGCGCCGGACGAAAAAATCGCGCCGCCGACGAAACGGGTCAAACCCGCGCAACCCGCCCGCAAATCATTGTCGAATCAAAAAGAGTTGCGCGCCCTGCCCGGCAAGATCGAAAAACTGGAAACCAGAATCGAAGCCCTGCAGCTTAAATTTGCCGCGCCCGATTACTACCAGCAGGACGCCGGCCTGATTCGCGACGAACAGCAACAGCTGCAGCTGCTGGAATCTGACCTGCAGGACCTGTATCGGCGCTGGGAGGAGCTGGAAAGCGAGTAATCCAGGGCCCGGACCGGTTTAATCCAGGTAAAAGATGCCGGACAGCAGGTAACCCTCGTAAGTGTCCGCGATACGCCCGTTCCAGTCGGGGTCTTCCGCGGTCACGTCGATGCTGGAACGCAGAACCCCTGCGCCGAGCATAAATCTCTCGTTGAGACGGTAGCGAATATCCAGCTCGTAGGTCTGAAAAGAACCCTCGGCCTCGTCGGTCTCGATAAAAAGCACCTCGCTCAGGTAATGCAGTGACCAGTTCGAAGTGACTGCATAGGCCACGCGAATACCGAACATGGGTAAGGGCCCGCTGGCATCGGAAGTATCGTCGGAGGAACCGTCGACGAGTTCGTAATCGAATTCGTATTCGGTCATGTTCAAACCCGCGGTGACCGCGAGCTCCACCTGCTCCGAACGATAAAACGAGTAGGCATAACCAATCTTGAACAACTCATAAACAATGCTCGATACCACGGTCTCTCCGACGGTATAGGTCTCGTCGCCGATGTCGATGTCTATGCTGAGCCGATTTTTGCCGTCCCGCTCTATACGAAAACTGGAGAACTCGATTCGATGCACATCGTTGAGTCGAAAGTAGCCGTCGAGCCGCGGAACGGTGACGCTATCGTCACCCCCCAGGTCGTCGACGAAATTAAACCCGGTGCCGATGTTGTCGCTGGACAAGACCGTAAGATCGGTGTCCGCATCGCTAATGTGGTAAGAAGACAGCCGCAGCACGAAGGTCTCGGAAAAGGCCGGGCGGGCAACCGTTTCCGCCGCAACATTGCCCATTGCCAACAGGTTCAGCAGCAGCGCAACGACCACCACGGCTATAACCTGACACAGACTTCGGACCCCGATGCAACGCATTGTTACTCCTTATCGATCGACTCACGAAACTAGCCGGTCGATCTTGTCGAATTCAAATCCACTATCATCCCGGATAACGATGGTTTGGAAAACCGGTAATACGACCATAGACCGGATTACTCGACGCCGCAACGGCAGTGCAAGCGATAAGCCGTCAATGCCCATTGCCAAACAGGTTGGTCGAGAAGAAATGTGGCGGCATCAATAAGTTGTTCTTGTGCAGGCATGAAATGCTATGATTGCCGCAATATGCAGAATTACTTAAACGCGTGAAGAACAGAGAGGCGAGCGCAGATCATTTAACCGTTATACCCCGCAACCAGCACCAAATTTCAAGGAAATCGATCTCCGATTCCGCGCTCAAGGTGTTGTATCGTCTGTCCAAGTCGGGCCATCGGGCCTGCCTGGTCGGTGGGGGTGTACGCGACCTGCTGCTCAAAATTCAACCCAAGGACTTCGACGTTGCCACCGATGCAACGCCGGAGGAAGTGCGTGCGTTATTCAAAAACAGCCGCA
This sequence comes from Gammaproteobacteria bacterium, assembly GCA_021767985.1. GTDB lineage: Bacteria > Pseudomonadota > Gammaproteobacteria. The sequence goes on from JAASSH010000396.1 coordinate 2,144, forward strand.
TCATCGGTCGCCGTTTTCGCCTGGTCCATATCCGATTCGGCCGCGATATCATCGAGGTCGCCACCTTTCGCGGCCATGACGAGGATTCCGCGAAGACCGAGACCAACGACGAGGGCCGAATCCTGCGCGACAACACTTTCGGCGAGATCGAAGAAGATGCCATCCGCCGCGACTTCACCGCCAACGCGCTTTACTACGATATTCACGACTACGCGGTGCTCGACTATGTCGGCGGCCTGCAGGACATCGAGGCGCGGCGGCTGCGGCTGATCGGCGACCCCGCGAAACGCTACCCGGAAGACCCGGTGCGCATGCTGCGCGCCGTGCGCTTTGCCGCCAAACTCGATTTCACCATCGAGGAATCGGCGTCGCAGGCTATTTTCGAGTACGGGCACCTGCTCGCGGTGATCCCGCCGGCGCGCATGTTCGACGAGGTCATCAAGCTGTTTCACTCGGGCAAAGCGGTTCGCGTGTTCGAACTGTTGCGCGAGTACCGGTTGTTGAAATACCTGGTACCGGCGCTGGACGAATGGCTGCAGGACGAACCGTCGGAATCGATGCTCGATTTTATCGACCAGGCACTGGTCAACACCGACGACCGCGTCAACACCGGGCAGCCGGTGTCACCCGGGTTTATTTTCGCGGTTTTACTGTGGCCGGTGGTGTATCAACAAGCCAGCAAGTTACAATCCGATCGCCAGAAAATGATCGGAGCCCTGATGCAGGTCGGCGAAACCGTCATGAAACGCCAGGTGCGCCACGTGTCGATCCCGCGACGCTTCAGTCAGATGGCGCGCGATATCTGGAGTTCACAGCCGCGTTTTCATCGAACCCAGGGCAAGCAGCCGCAGCGATTGCTGGGCTACCCGGTGTTTCGCGCCGCCTACGATTTCATGTGTATCCAGACGATGGTTGGATTGATGCCGCACCGGCTATGCCACTGGTGGACCGAGTATCAACTCCAGCACGGTGGCAGCAAACAGCCGGAGCGTGACAGCAGGAAACGCCCTCGCCGCCGGAGGCGTCGTGCCAGCTGAGGAGGTCTTTATTGCCCTCGGCAGTAACATCGGCGACTCGGTGACCATCGTCGAAGAAGCAATTCGCGCCCTCGACAATATCAGCCAATGTCGCCTGCGCGGCCGCTCGTCACTATACCGCAGCGCTGCCCTCGGAGATCTTCCCCAGGAC
>JAASSH010000397.1 GCA_021767985.1 Gammaproteobacteria bacterium
AGACGCGTCGTCGTCAGCATTACGAAAAGCCGACCGCGGTTCGCAAGCGCAAATCCGCCGCTGCCGTTAAACGCAACTTCAAACGCATCTCCAAGGATTTCGGCACTCGCAGACGCCTCTACTAGTCGCAAGATGTCGGAAACTCTCAAGTCCCAACTCCAGGCCGACATGAAGTCATCGATGAAAAGCGGTGACAAGAGTCGTCTGGGCGTCATCCGGCTGATGCTTTCCGCGATCAAGCAGGTCGAAGTCGACGAGCGTATCGAGCTCGACGATAACCGCATCACCGCGGTGCTCGACAAGATGGCCAAGCAGCGCCGCGAATCGATTACCCAATTTGACAAGGCCGGTCGCGACGACCTGAGTGAGATCGAGCAGTCAGAGCTCGAGATCATCCAGGAATTCCTTCCAGAAGCGCTGTCCGAGGCCGAAATCAACGACCTGGTCGAACAGTCCATCGCAGCCACCGGCGCCGCTTCCATCAAGGATATGGGTAAGGTCATGGGCATGCTCAAACCACAGCTGCAGGGCCGCGCGGATATGGGCCAGGTAAGCCAGCTAATAAAATCGCGGCTTTCCGACTAGGAAGGCGCGACTGCCGCAACATGCCAAACGTATTCCAGTTCCTGGAAGTACAGCGCACCGACCCCGGCAAGAAACCGGCCTTCGTGCGAATCAAGGAGTTTGGCGAAATCTACGGCGACTACGAACAGCAGGAAGCCGCCGACCAGGCCGAGCGCTGCATCGAATGCGGCAACCCGTACTGCGAGTGGAAATGCCCGGTTCACAACTACATACCTAACTGGCTCAAACTGGTGGCCGAGGGCAACCTGCTCGAAGCCGTCGAAATGTCGCACAAGACCAATAGCCTGCCCGAGGTTTGCGGCCGGATCTGCCCGCAGGACCGGCTGTGCGAGGGCGCCTGCACGCTGAATACCGGTTTTGGCGCGGTATCTATCGGTTCGGTCGAAAAGTACATCACCGACAAGGCGATCGAACAGGGCTGGGCCCCCGATTTGTCCGACGTGGTCGACAGCGGCAGGAAGGTCGCCATCGTCGGTGCCGGCCCGGCCGGCATTGCCTGCGCCGACGTGCTGACGCGCAACGGCGTATCCTGCGTGGTATTCGACAAGTACCCCGAAATTGGCGGTCTGCTGACCTTCGGCATCCCGCCCTTCAAACTCGAGAAGGAAGTGGTGACGCGACGGCGCAAAATGTTCGAAGACATGGGCATCGAGTTCCGCCTGAATACCGAAATCGGTCACGACATCGAGTTGCAAACGCTGCTGGACGGATACGATGCGGTTTTCCTGGGCATGGGCACCTATACCTATATGAAGGGCGACTTTCCCGGCGAAAACCTGCCCGGTGTTTACGAAGCCCTGCCCTACCTGGTTGCAAACATTCACGACCAGATTGACTTCGATGGTGACAAGCCCGAGTTTATCGACTTCAAGGGTAAGAATGTGGTGGTGCTGGGCGGCGGTGATACCGCGATGGACTGCCTGCGCACCGCGGTCCGCCAGGGCGCGGACAACGTCACTTGCGCCTATCGTCGAGACGAGGCCAACATGCCCGGCTCGATGCGAGAAGTGCAAAATGCCCGCGAGGAGCTGGTGGAATTCCTGTTCAATCGTCAACCGGTAGAAATCATCGGTAACGGTACAGTCGAGGGCATCAAGCTGGTTACCACCGAACTCGGCGAGGCCGACGAACAGGGCCGCCGTCTCCCGCAAATCGTTGCCGGCTCCGAGGAAATTCTGCCTGCCGACGTGGTCGTTATCGCCTTCGGCTTTCGCCCCAGCCCGGCCGACTGGTTTGGCGAGCATGACATCGACACCGACGACGGTGGCCGCGTTCTGGCGCCGGAGCAAAACGAGTTTCCGTTCCAGACCAGCAATCCCAAAATTTTTGCAGGCGGTGACATGGTGCGCGGTTCCGACCTGGTCGTGACCGCCATCTACGAGGGACGCCAGGCGGCTGAAGGCATTCTCGATTATCTGGAAATTTAATGGCATTTCCTACGCTCAAGAACGATCGCCTGATCAAGGCACTGCTGCGCCAACCCACCGACACGACGCCCGTCTGGATCATGCGCCAGGCCGGTCGCTACCTGCCGGAGTACCGCGAAACCCGGAGACAGGCAGGCAGTTTCCTCGACCTTTGCAAGAACAAGGAGCTCGCCTGCGAGGTGACGCTGCAGCCGCTGCGGCGTTTCGCACTGGATGCGGCAATCCTGTTCTCCGATATCCTGACTATTCCGGATGCCATGGGGCTCGGGCTTTATTTCGCCGACGGCGAGGGCCCGAAATTCGAACGCCCGCTGCGCAGCGCGTCGGACATCGCCCGAATCGGGGTACCTGACCCGTCTGAAGAGCTGCGTTACGTAACGGATGCGGTAAGCCTGATCAGGCAGGAGCTCGACGGCAAGGTACCGTTGATCGGATTCAGCGGCAGCCCCTGGACGCTATCGACCTACATGGTCGAAGGCGGCAGCTCGAAGGAGTATCGGCATATCAAGGGAATGATGTACGACGATCCGGCGGCGCTGCATCAATTACTCGATAAACTGGCGCAGGCGGTAATCGTCTACCTCAACGCGCAAATCGAGGCCGGTGCGCAGGCCGTCATGGTATTCGACACCTGGGGAGGCGTGCTGACGCCCCAGACATATCGCGATTTTTCACTCCACTACATGCAAAAAATCGTGGAAGGTCTCAAACGCGAACACGACGGCCAGACCATTCCGGTAACCCTGTTCACCAAGGGTGGCGCACAGTGGCTGGAAGCGATTGCCGACACCGGCTGCAATGCGGTAGGACTCGACTGGACCATCGATATCGACGAGGCGCGCAGCCGCATCGGCGACCGGGTCGCGCTGCAGGGCAATCTCGATCCCTGCATGCTCTACGCCAGCCCCGAAAAGATTCGGGACAAGGCCAGGGAAATCATAACCCGCTTCGGCAACCACCCAGGCCACGTATTCAACCTGGGCCACGGCATCCATCAGACAGTTAACCCCGATCACCTCGGCGTCCTGGTCGACGCCGTCCACGAGTTCGGCCTAGAAATCCGCAACTAACCCAGGCAATCCATCCCGCTTTCCCAGGAAACGATTCCTGTCTGCAATTCCGGCAGCCAGACCACATGTTGCCATCAATATCGGGAAGCTTTTAACGCGTCTGCGCGCCGGGATTTTTTCTGCTGGCAAGGCGGAAACGCACGCAGCGAGGGAGTTTATAAGCGCATAAATGACCGATTTTTGCTCCTGCAAAATCGGCATACTGCACGTCCTGTGCATAACCGAGCGAGTACGTTTCCAACGCCGC
>JAASSH010000398.1 GCA_021767985.1 Gammaproteobacteria bacterium
CAACGCGCGCCTCGACCTGTCTCCGCCGCTAACCCGGAAAGATATCATCGCCGAGCGCTGCGGCGTGCGCCCGCTCGCAATTCGTAAAACCGGCGAAAACTCGACCGACATACGTCAGGTATCGCGCAAGCACGTTGTCGAGATGGACGCCGAAAACAGTCACATCACCATATTCGGCGGCAAGCTGACCGATTGCATCAATGTCGGCGACGAGATCAGTGCTTGTGTTTCCCGGCTCAGCGTGAAGGTTTCGAGGCCGGCCGGAAAGTGGTATGGAGAACCGGGACGGCGCGATCGCGAGGCGTATTTAAAGCGTGCACAGGAACTCGGTCTCGACCAGATAGTAGCCCGGGATACCGGCGAGGCGCTGAGCGAACGCCTGTGGCGACGCTACGGGGCGAATGCCAGTACCATGCTCGATGCGATCGAACAGAATCCCGGGTTACGCGAACCGTTGATCGATAATACCGGTATCCGTCGCTGCGAGATCGATTACCTCGCCAAACACGAAATGATTGTAAAGCTCGAGGACTATCTCAGGCGGCGCTCCAAGATCGAGCTGCTGGTACCGCGAGCCACGCTGCGTCAATCGGCCGGGCTGTTCGAAGCCTGCGAAAAGCTGTTCGGCGCCGATGGCAAGAAACGCTTCGACGAATACTTCGCGTCGTCCCAAAAAGACGATTCGAACTGAATAATTCTGGGTCAGAGTAAAAACTCTACAAGTTTTTACTCTGACCCAGAATTATAATTGAATGATTGGGGGGAGTTAGATGAGCCAGTATATTCTCAGCATCGACCAGGGCACGACCAGTTCGCGCGCCATGCTGTTTGATGAAAACGGGCATGCCGCGTTTACCGCTCAACAGGAATTTACCCAGCATTTCCCCAGGGATGGCTGGGTCGAACACAACGCTGAAGAAATCTGGGTCACGACCCTGGCCGTGGTGCGCGAAGCGACAGCAAAAGCGCAGGCCGAAGGTCGCGACATCGCCGCCATCGGCATCACCAATCAACGCGAGACCACCGTTGTCTGGGATCGCTCCAGCGGTGAACCGGTGTATCACGCTATCGTCTGGCAGGACCGCCGTACCGCGAGCTACTGCGACTCGCTGCGTGACCAGGGTCTCGAGTCGATGGTGACCGACAAGACCGGCCTGCTGCTAGATCCCTATTTTTCGGGTACCAAGGTCAACTGGATTCTCGACAACGTTAGTGGCGCGCGCGCGCGTGCCGAGAAGGGCGAACTCGCTTTCGGCACCATCGACTGTTTCCTCATATGGCGTCTGACCGGCGGCAAAGTTCACGCCACCGATGCCACCAACGCATCGCGCACGCTGATGTTCAACATCCACGAACAACAATGGGACAGCGAGTTGCTTGAAATGCTGGCGATACCCGACTCAATGTTACCCGAGGTACGCGACTGTGCCGCCGATTACGGCATGACCAGCAAGGCCCTGCTGGATGCAGAAATACCGATTGCCGGCGTCGCCGGCGACCAGCAGGCGGCGCTGATAGGCCAGGCCTGTTTCGAACCCGGTATGATCAAGAGCACTTATGGTACCGGCTGTTTCATGATTTTGAACACCGGCGAACAGGCGTTGGCTTCCGGTAACCGTTTACTGACCACGGTCGGTTATCGGCTGAACGGCAAACCGACCTACGCGCTGGAGGGCTCGATTTTCGTTGCCGGCGCGGCGGTGCAATGGCTGCGCGATGGCATCGGCATCATCGATACCGCGCATGAAACCGAAGCCCTGGCCGCATCGCTCGATTCGAACATGGGCGTTTACCTGGTGCCGGCGTTTACCGGGCTGGGCGCGCCGCACTGGGACCCCGACGCGCGCGGCGCCATTTTCGGCATCACGCGCGATACCGGGGTCGCGGAGCTGGTACGCGCCACGCTGGAATCGGTGTGTTATCAAACCTTCGACCTGCTCGAGGCCAAGCGGCGCGACGGCCTCGAGCCCACGCGCCTGCGTGTCGATGGCGGCATGGTACAGAATAACTGGCTGTGCGGTTTTCTTGCCGACATGCTCGGTATCATCGTCGAAAGGCCGGTGGAAACCGAAACCACCGCGCTCGGCGCGGCTTATCTCGCGGGGCTTCAGGTCGGCCTGTTCGCTTCGCTGGAGGACATCTCGGCCCGCTGGCAGGCGGAACGTGAATTCGATCCGACCATGGACTCCCATCAACGCAACCTGCTGCTGGCCGATTGGCACGAGGCGGTCATCAAGGTCAAAACGGGGCAGTCTCCAGATTAAGATAATTGCAGAAACTCGAGAAGCGTAACGCCGAACTTGAAAACCCGTGTGTCAGTTTCGGTCAGGTATCAATACAATCTTGGCCGCAGGCGTGTTACCCGCAGCCAGGTCGGCAAAAGCTGTTGCGCCCTCGCTGAGCGGGCGCTGCTCTATCCAGTCCAGCGAGCCCAGGGCACCCGAATACAGCGCGTTAACCGTGGCCCTGACGTCTACCATGGTGTAGGTGTAACAGCCGATGAAGGTGACTTCCTGCAAGGTGAATTTGCGCACGTCGAGCCCGCCGTTGTTATCCATCAAACCGATATGAACCACGACCCCGCCAGGCTTCACCGCCTTCGACGACGCTTCGCGCGTGGCGGCGCCACCCACCGCATCGATGACGATGTCCCAGCTATCGGCCTCGGGCGCAGGATCGTTGAGCGGGTCATAGACTTCGCATGAACCGGTTCGCTCGACGGTCTGGCGACGAAGTTGATTGGTTTCGCCGAGACGGATATTGCGACAGCCGTGACTGTAGAGGATCAACGCCACCGAAATACCGATTGCGCCGCCGCCGAGGACCAGCACTCGGGAATCCGCCATCGGTCGCCGACCCAGTCTTTCGCCTTCCAGTACGGCGTGCATCGCCGTGGCGACCGGTTCGGTCAGGGCGGCATGGGCATAACTCATATCATCTGGAAGGGTGACCAGGTTGCGTTCGGGCATTCTGAGCAACTCGGAAAACGCGCCCTGCCGGGGCTGCATACTGATAATCTGGCGCGAACGACACAGATTGGCGCGACCGCCAAGGCAGTCGTCGCACTGGCCACAGGTGACCAACGGGTTAACCACTACCCGCTGTCCCTTGCGGCTGCCGCTGACGACTTCGCCACTCACTTCGTGTCCGAGGATGAGCGGTGCCGGGCGTCGTTCGTCATGGCCGTAATAGGCGTGCATATCGGAACCGCAGATGCCGCTGGCTTCGACGCGGATGAGCGCTTCGCCCGCTTCGGGGATCGGATCGGGTTCATCGCGATACTCGAGCTCCCTGGGAGAGGTATATACCAATGCCTTCATAACTAACCC
>JAASSH010000399.1 GCA_021767985.1 Gammaproteobacteria bacterium
CAGGCAGACGCCGCCCTCATGGTGCACGATCTGCTGCATCTCGACGTAGAGCACCCGACGCTTGTTCGGATCGAGTTCGGCGCGTGCCAGCACCAGCAGCTTGTTGAACTTGTCATGCTTCCAGTAGGTGTCGTTCCAGCTTGCGTCAGCGGCATAGATCTGTGAGAAAATCCAGTTCTCGGTGGCGCGGCCGCTCCAGTAACAGGCGCTGAATGGCTTCTTCATCCACACGTTGCTCCAGTAACCGTCGTCCGGCTCGCGCACGACATTGATGTTAATACCGGCCTTACGCGCGGTAGCAGACATCAATTGACCGGCATCGAGGGCACCGCCAAATCCGGTTTCGGCGGCGTGAAAATCGATATCGAGCTTGCTTAAACCGGCCTTCTTCAGATGGAACTTCGCCTTGTCCGGATCGTACTGGCGTTGCGGCAACTCGGCCTCGGTAGCGCGGTAGATATTGGCCGGACCGACAGGATTATCGTTACCCAGCTGGCCGTAACCGTGCACGATCTTCTTCAGCCATTCTTCGCGATCGACGATGTACTTGACCGCAGTGCGCACATCGTTGTTGTCGAACGGCGCCATGTCGGTGCGCATCGGCAGCGTGATCTGCTTGTTGCCGGTAGTCGCTTCGATCTTGAGCCCCGGAACCCGCTTCATAAGGTGTACGGTCTGCGTTGGCACGTTGTTGATCACGTCGAGCTGACCACCCTGCAACGCCTGGCTGCGCGCGGTCGCATCAGCGATCTGCGTGATTTCAACCTCGTCGAAATGTGCAAAGCCTTCTTTCCAGTAATTCGGAGTACGCGTGGTGAATGAACGCACTCCGGCCTCATGCTGCTTCAATATGTATCCGCCAGTGCCGATCCCGGATGCCCAGTCGATCGTGCCATCGCTATTGGCCGGACAGATGTTCATGTGATAGTCGGTCAGCAGGAATGGAAAATCCGCGTCGCCGCCGCTGAGTTCGATGTTGACAGCATGTTTGCCGTCGGCCTTGACCGAAACCACACCGGACATGATGCCCTTGGCGGCCGACTTGGAATCTTCGCCCAGGTGATGGTTGATCGAGGCGACCACGTCCTCGGAGGTCAGGCTCTTGCCGTTGTGGAACTCGACGCCCTTGCGAATCTTGAAATGCCAGCTCTTGGCGTCCGGGCTGGCTTCCCAGCTTTCGGCCAGTTCCGGCGCCAGTTGACCGTTGGCGGCAACCTCGGTCAGGCTATTGCGCAACTGACCAAACTGCAGGTGAATCATGTACAGGTCGAGGATCTGGCCGGGGTCCATCGTATCGGTGGTGGCGCCACCGGTCAGGCCGACGCGCAGGCGCCCACCCTTCTTCGGAGTCGCGGCTTCTACCCGGTTGAGAATGGCCGAAGCGGCGGTCAGCGATACGCCCATCGCCAGGGCGCCGGTCATGAAACTGCGTCGCGACAACTTACCCGATTCGAACGATTGTTGAATGTCTTTTATCTTGTCGGCGACTTCCAGATCGGATATGCCGTCGCTCAGGTCTACCTGCTTATCGTCTTTTGACTTCACTTGCTACTCCTCCTCTAGGGACTCTTGTTATGATCCGGCCTTCGCGGCCGGATTTGGCGCCAAGGATATATCAGGAGCGTAAATCGGTGCAAATAAAACGCGGGAGAGTACGTGATTGACAAAGCAGGCCCTGGAAAGGAGCGCAGGAGCGGGCATTAGCGCGATGAATCACCCGGGACCAGGCTCGATACAGCCCCCCCGGTTTGGCTTCAACTTTTAGCGCTGGCGACGAAACCGAGCGCCTTGTCGACCACGTTGACCAGCGAGTCACCAGCCAGGTAGTTTGACCAGTTGGCCATGAACTGATCCGCCATCGCGGCCTCGAATTCAAGGTAGTCACCCGACATATGCGGCGAAACCAGGCAGTTCGGCGCGCTCCAGAAGGGGCTATCCTCCGGCAGCGGTTCTTCGACAAACACGTCGAGCGCTGCAGCCGCGATCTCGCCGTCGCGCAGCGCCTGCAGCAGGTCGGCCTCGACCACCAGCGCCCCGCGGCCAATATTGATGAAGCGGGCATGTTGCGCCATGGCACCAAATTCGGCAGCGCCGAACAGGTCGCGGGTTTCAGGGGTTAGCGGCGTGATAAGAATGACATAGTCCGCCAGCGGCAAACGTGCATGTAAATCACCGATGGCATGAATTTGGTCGAAATCGGAACCGCCATCGCGCGCGCTGCGGCCGATGGCATCGACTTTCATCCCGGCCGCCTGCAGCAGGCGCCCTACCGCGCGGCCGATCGAACCCACGCCGACCACGAGAGCCTGCTTGCCGTCGATGGTCTCGGAGAGCCGGTGATTCCATTCCTTGAGCAACTGGAACTCGAGCGTTTGCGGGAACTGCTTGGCAAAACCCAGAATCGTACCGAGCACCCACTCCGCCATGGGCCGATCGAAGATACCGCGTGCATTGGTCAATTGAACCGCGCTTTGCACCAGTTCGGGAAACATCGCGGCATCCACCCCGGCGCCACACCAGTGGATCCAGCGCAAGTCCCCCGCACTATCCCAGGCTTCACGCAGGCTGTCGGCGCGAAAATTCCAGCCCAGCATCGCTTCGGCCCCCGGCAGCGCGGTGCGCAGCTCGTCGGTCGAATTGGCGAATCGGATTTCGGCCTGGTCCTGCAGTTCGCTCAGGCGCGGTACCTCATCGATGCGCGACGCACCCTGCACAACAAGGATCGGCTTCATGGTTGTCCCCCTTTAGACTGGAATCGGGCCGTCCTGCATCAACGCCGGGTTTCGCTAACGACCGGTGGTCTAGAATAAACACAGTTTCCGCCGCCGTCCATCAAACGCTGACCGTCTTGTGGATCGACGTCACTTTCTGTGTTAAACCGGTCGTCACGACAACCGGCCCGACCAGCGACATGAGTAACAAGGACATAGATATCGATCAATTCGACCCGCGCCTGGCCGCGGCTTACGCCCGACAGGAAGACAAGGAACAGCAGTACGACGACTGGGCGGCGAGCTATGACGCCGACCTGGTGGACGACCTCGACTATATCGCCTGGCGCGACGCCGGCGATATTTTTGCCGGACTGGCTGCCGACCGTTCGCAGCGAGTGCTGGATGTCGCCTGTGGCACCGGACTGGCCGGAGAGTATCTGCATTCACTCGGTTACCAGCAACTCGACGGCGCCGATTTCTCGCGCGAAATGCTGTCCCGGGCCCGGGATCGTGGCGTCTACCGGGCGCTGTGGCAGCATGACTTCACGACGCCGAAGCAGCTCGAGCAGGCTTACGATGCGCTGCTATGCGTCGGCCTGTTTTCCTTC
>JAASSH010000400.1 GCA_021767985.1 Gammaproteobacteria bacterium
CCGGTAGTCCCGCGGCTAACGACGCCAACCGCCCGATGTTCATGCCGGCGGTACCGGCGGTCAACACGGCGCCGATAATAACATCGTCGACTTCCTCGCCGTCGACGCCGGCGCGCTCCACCGCATGCCGGATCGCGTGCGCGGTCATCGTCGGGGATTTAACGTTGTTGAGACTGCCCTTGAAGGCAACCCCGATCGGGGTTCGCGCGGTCGATACGATAACTGCGTCTTTCATCTGGATAGTAACTGCCGATAGCCCAAAGTCGCGGCATTATACCCCAGCCGAAGAAAAGGGGGACGCATCTATTTTCCCTGGTTCTGCTTTTTATTTCCGGAAAATAAATGCGCCCCCGTTTTCTTTCCTGCCACTCCCCTCCTCATCTTTATTCTTCCAGTGCCCCGGCAAGCTCTTCGATAATCTTCCGGAATTGCTCGTCGATTTCCATGCCATCGTCGTGCATCGATTCGCATTGTTCGGCGGTGGTCGCGACGATGCGCTGCAGCGCCGCCTGCTGTTTTTCCGTCAGATCGAACCGCAACAGGGCTTTGTCCAGCGCCTTGCTCATCGTCGTCAGGATCTCGGCCGAACGTGTCTTTTGCCGCTGGTGCAACTCGTCGAGCTGGTCCAGGTTGTCCCGCGTCGCCTGCAGCACGCGCGACAGCAGGTCGCCACGCTCATCGAGCAGCATTTGCGACTGCATCGCGTGTATTCGCGTATCCAGCGCCTCGATCAGGATCGACAGGTGCTCGCGCACGCGATCGACTTGTTCCCGTGTCGTGGGCAGGTTTCGCACCAGGATCGTGGCATGATCGGTACTGAGCGCGAGGCGCGTGCCGAAGCTGACCACCCGGTCCTGTCCCCGCAGGCTTTCGAGAATCTGGCTTTCCATCGGCCGGTCTATATCGTCGCTGAACCAGATTCGGTTCTCGGGCTCGTCCAGGATCAGCAGACTGCTGTCGAGTTCGAATTCGCGCAAACATTCGAATACGTTGTGGGCCAGCTCGTCGAGCGTGTCCGCGGTCTGGCACTGGTGCAGGAATTTGACCACCATGCCGAGCTCCTCGGTGAGGCTCAGGTTACTTTGCAGAGCCGCGACCGCCTTGTCGGAAATTTTCCTGAGTTCCTGCTTGCTCTGCTGGCTGGCCAGCACAATCTCGATCTTTTTCTGCAGGATTTCTTCGCTGAAGGGCTTGGTAATGTAGTCGTCGCCACCGGCCTCGTAGCATGCCATCAACTCGTCCTGCGATGCCAGCGCAGAGACGAAGATAATCGGTATTTCGGCGGTATCGGGATCGGCCTTCAGGCGCGCACAGGTCTCGAGTCCGTCTATGTCGGGCATATTGACGTCGAGCAAAATCAGATCGGGTTTCTGCAGCTCGACCTGTTGCAGGCAGCCTTCCCCGGATTTGGCCGAGGTCAGCTCGTAGCTATCCTGCAGCAGCTCTTCCAGTATCATCAGGTTGACTGGTTCGTCGTCGACACAAAGTATCAAGGCTCTGTTACTCATTAGTTTTTATCTGAAACGCCCGGATTTTCGCTCTTTATAATTGATCTGGCTGAGAAAGAGTAGGCAAAAAGCTCCTTTTTATCGATTGTCTTTTTCTATCGAGGTTGCCGCAAGGGTTTGGCTTGATAGTTCTCGTTTTGTTCTCTATAGTGACTGCGAAGCAGGAAAGCCCGATGATTCAGTATTCCCGATCCAGCCAGCTTAGGCTAATACCCGACCTCCCCGGTCAGCCTTCGGGTCCACCCGAGCTGGGACGCGTCGCCGCCGGCATCCCGCTGGAGGCGATCGAGGACAGGCAACGCAGCGAACTGCTGGCCATGCTGACCGCGCCCGGCAGATATGCTCTGCAGGTGGGGGACGATTCGATGTGCGACGCCGGCATTCTGGCAGGAGATATCGTCGTCGTGCAAAGCCAGCAGCAGGCCCGTAACGGAGACATAGTGCTGGCGCTACTGGATTCCGAACAGGTCATTCTAAAGCGCATTCGCCAGCTTCCCGACAACCGCGTTCAGCTGCTGGCCGATAATCCCACAGGCCAGGACCAGGTGATCGATGGTTCCCGCATCGTGATCCAGGGCCGGGTTATTGGCCAGATCAGGCGCTACCGATGACGCGGCAGCCCACCGACCGCTGGCCGCGGATGATTCTGCTGGCCGACATGAACGCCTTCTTTGCCTCGGTGGAACAGGTCGATCATCCCGAGTGGCGAGCCAAACCGGTGGCGTTGACCAACGGCGACATCGGCACCTGTATTATCACCTGCTCCTACGAGGCCCGCGCCTGCGGGGTTCGCACCGGGATGCATATCGAGCGGGCCAGGCAACTTTGTCCGCACCTGATCCGTGTCTCCAGCCGCCCGCAGCGCTATGCCGAGGTATCCACCAACATCATGCGCGCGCTGGCCTGCTTTAGCCCGGAAATCGAGGTTTTCTCGGTGGACGAGGCCTTTCTCGACGTCACGCACTGCCAACAACTCTGGGGAGGCCCGCGCGAAATAGCGATCCGAGTGAAGCGCAGCGTCTACGAAAACTCCGGCGTGCTGTGTTCGGTCGGCGTTGGCGGCGACAAGACCAGCGCCAAATTTGCCGCCAAACTGCAGAAACCCGATGGCCTGACCATCATCCCGCCCTGGCAGGCACGCGCGCGCCTGGCCGATACGCCGTTGACCGAGCTGTGCGGGATAAACTCCGGCATCGCCAACCTGCTGGCAGCTTACGGCGTCTACAACTGCGCGGATCTGCAGAAATTGCCGATCAGCGTGCTGGCCCGGCGCTTCGGCAACCCCGGAAGGCGCATCTGGCTGATGGCGCAGGGGCTCGATCCCGAGCCGGTCAAGCGCAACCTGCCGCCAGTGCAATCGATCGGTCATGGCAAGGTATTGCCACCCAACACGCGCAATGTCGATATTATCCGCGTTTACCTGATGCACATGGCACACCGGCTCGCCGAGCGCCTGCGCGGCAACCGACTGGTGGCACAGCAGTTTCTGTTCGGTCTGCGACTGTATCGCGGCTGGCTCAAGACCGTCGAGCGCTCGCTGCTGCCGAGTGACGACGAGATGGTGATTTATCGCCTCGGTAGCCGGTGGCTGGATCGAAACTGGCGCGGCCAGGGTATCTGGCAGGTCCGCATCGTCGCGCTCGACCCGGGAGCAGCCTGTCAGGACGATATGTTTCAGCGCAAACACCCGCGGCGCGTGCGCGTGCACCGCGCCATGGATCAAATCAATCAACGCTATGGCGCGATGACCCTGGCCTCGGCACGCCTGCTGGGGCGCTCGAGCATGCCGGATGTTATTTCGCCGGCCTGGAAAC
>JAASSH010000401.1 GCA_021767985.1 Gammaproteobacteria bacterium
AATGGGTCAGAAATATATGACGGATACCGGTCATATGATTGAGCGGCAAATCGCCCAGACCGGTACCTGCGTCTATTAACAAGTCATCATCGATCAGGAAGGAGGTCGTGCGCAGATTGGCACCTATACCGCCGGCCCACCCGAGTATTTTAATTTGCATAAGGTTTAATTGTTTTCCTGTACAACTATCCGAAATGCATCCAATACCTCGATAATTTTATAGCAAACCCTAACAGGATTGGTGCAAATATTTATCCAATTAGCGCACTAATAAATATCAGGAACCCTAAATGATCCAACTATAGTACAGCCCCTGAACCATAAATCCGAGCTGGTTCACAAATCTACCGCGACCGGATATTTCGCCCAGGGCCCTGCCGGGGAGCCTTATTTCTGCATCGAGGCGTCACCCGGGCTAGTGCGGCAAGTCCAATTTTCAGTTACACTTATTTACCTGAGCCAATGATCAAAAACCATGTTTCCCACCGTCGCTAGCGCGCTCGCTACCCTTTGTTACTGCCTGTCCGCGTTGCTGATTTATAAGCAACTGGGTTCCGCACAGCACCAGCGGTGGGTTGCGCTCGCGCCCGCGGTCGCCGGTATGTTACTGCAGGCGGCCGCGCTCAATATTCTGATCATCCGACCGCAGGGGCTCAACCTGGGATTCTTCGCCGCATTCGCACTGATTGGCTGGCTGATTTCGATTCAGATTCTGCTGAGTTGCATTTATCGGCGCATCGAAAGCCTCGGCATCATCGTGTTTCCGATCAGCGGCCTGGCCGGCATCGCGGCCAGCCTGCATTTTGCGGATCACCTGATCAGCACCTCCAACAGCGCGATCCAGGGTCATATCATGGTCTCGGTGATCGCCTATAGCCTGATAACCCTGGGCGCTTTTCAGGCAGGTTTGCTGGCCTACCAGGATCTATCCATCCGGCATCATCATCCGGGAGGCTTTATTCGCTTCCTGCCGCCGCTGCATGACATGGAAACCCTGCTATTTCAGTTTCTCGCCTTCGGATTTCTGTGCCTGAGCGCGTCGCTGCTGACCGGGTTCTTCTACCTGGAAGACATATTTGCACAACACCTGGTGCACAAGACCGTATTGTCGATCATAGGCTGGATCATTCTTGGAGTCCTGCTGTTCGGCCGGTTCAGGTTTGGCTGGCGCGGCATGAAGGCAATTCGCTGGACCCTGGCGGCCTTCGTTTCTCTGATGCTTGCTTTCTTCGGTAGCAAGCTGGTGCTGGAATTCATCCTGCAATAAGACTCGGCAATCCTGTTGAACGATATTCCGTTATACTGGCTGTTTATTGTTTTCGTCGCGTTAATCCTGATGTCGGCCTTCTTCTCGGGGTCGGAAACCGGACTGATGAGCCTGAACCGCTACCGGCTCAGGCACCTGGCCAACAACAACCACGGTGGCGCCATTCGCGCCGTCGAGTTATTAAAACGCCCCGAAAAACTCATCACGTTGATACTGCTGGGCAACAATTTCATCAACGTTTTGATTACCCAGCTGGCCACCTATATCGGCTACCGGCTTTACGGCGAGGCAGGCATCGCTATTGCGGCCGGCGTGTTAACCCTGGTTTTGTTGCTGTTCGCCGAGGTCACGCCAAAAACGCTGGCGGCGACCAACCCGGAAAAAATCGCGCTCCCCGCAGCTTACGTCTACCGGCCAATGTCGAAATTGATGTTGCCGCTGGTCGCCGTCATCGACTGGCTGGCCAAAATAATGCTGCGACTGTTTCAATTGACCGGCAAGGATTTCGCTAACGATGCGCTGACCTCGGATGAACTGCGAGTCGCGGTCAGCGAGACCAGCGGCCTGATTCCCGATTCGCACCGTGACATGTTGCTCAGCATTATCGACCTCGAAAAAGTCACCGTCGACGACATCATGGTGCCGCGCAGCGAAATCATGGGGATCGATCTGGAAGATGACTGGTACGAAACGCTTAAACTGATCACCAACCTGTCCTATACCCGCATTCCAATCTACTCTGGCAACATTGACAACCTGATCGGCGTGGCGTTGATGCGCAAAATACTGCCGCTGCTGCTGAACGATGAATTCACTCCCGAAAGTCTGGTCGATCTGACCCGCGAGGGATACTTTATTCCCGAGGGTACCCCGTTGACCACCCAGTTGCTCAATTTTCGCAAGAACAAACGCCGCGTCGGTTTCGTGGTTGACGAATACGGCGATATCCAGGGTCTGGTCACGATCGAAGACATTCTGGAGGAAATCGTCGGTGAATTTACCAGCGATCCGAGTGCGCTGCACCAGGACTTTTTCCAGGACGCGGACGGTAGCTTCCTGATCGATGGCTCGACCCACATTCGGGAGATAAACCGCAACCTGAACGTCAATTTACCAACCGAGGGGCCGCGCACCCTCAACGGCCTGATCATCGAACACATGGAATTCATCCCTGAGGCTGGCACCAGCGTCAAGATCAACGGTTACCCGATCGAAATCATGCAGATGAAAAACAACATGGTGAAAACCGCCCGCCTGTCGATCCCCTCGGATCATGACATTGCCAGTCCCCAGTCCGAGCTACCCCTGAATGGGTAAACAAAGCGCCCAGTTTCAGTGCCGCGAATGCGCGGTGCTGTTGCCGAAGTGGTCGGGCCAGTGCCCGGACTGCAAGAGCTGGAATAGCATCGAGGAGATCCCCACGATGCCCGGCGGTACGAGCGCGCGAACCGGTTGGCACGGTCCGGGTACCCGCGCCGAGGTCATAACCCTCGACCAGGTACCGACCAGCGACACCCCGAGATTCAGTAGCCAGATCGATGAACTCGACCGGGTTCTGGGCGGCGGACTGGTCGAAGGTTCGGTAATACTGCTGGGCGGCGATCCCGGCATCGGCAAGTCGACCATCCTGCTACAGTGCCTGACCGCGATCAGCCAGCAACGCAACGCGCTTTACGTGACCGGCGAGGAATCGCCGCAGCAGGTCAGCCTGCGTGCCCGGCGCCTGAACCTGCCGGGCGCGGATTTACAGCTGCTCAGTTCGACCTGCGTAGAAGAAATCATTCTGCAGGCGGGCAGCAGTAAACCCGCTGTGATGGTCATCGACTCGATCCAGACCATCTACAGCAACAGCCTGCAGTCTGCCGCCGGTTCGGTGAGCCAGATCCGGGAAAGCACGGCGATGCTGGTGAAATTTGCCAAGCAGTCCAACGTAACGATTTTCCTCGTCGGGCATGTCACCAAAGAGGGGCAGCTGGCCGGGCCTCGCGTGCTCGAACACATGGTTGACACGGTGCTTTACTTCGAAGGCGATACCGCCACCCGTTACCGCGT
>JAASSH010000402.1 GCA_021767985.1 Gammaproteobacteria bacterium
ACCTGGAACATCATCGACTGCTGGCAGACGCGGTGCGTGAACAGGGGCTAAGCGTGCATCTCGACGGCGCGCGCATCATGAACGCGGCGGTTGCGCTCGGCGTCGGCGCGGCCGACGTCGCGGCACCCTTCGACAGCGTCATGATGTGCCTGTCCAAGGGTCTGGGCGCGCCGGTGGGCGCGGTGCTGTGCGGCTCTGCGGATTTTATTCGACGCGCACGACGTTTGCGCAAGATGCTCGGCGGCGGCATGCGCCAGGCCGGGGTGCTGGCAGCCTGCGGGCTGTTCGCGCTCGAACATCATGTCGAGCGCATGGCCGACGATCACGAACGCGCGCGCAAGCTCGCCGCCGGTCTCGCCGAGATCGAGGGCCTGCCCGTCAGGCAGGCAACCAACATGGTCTTTATCGAACCGGCAGCCGCGGACCTGGAGCCGTTGCCACGGCATTTACGGCAACACGGAGTCGAGATCGGGCAGCAGAGTCCACGGGTACGGCTGGTGACTCACCTCGATATCGATGATGCCGCCCTCGACCGGGCGATCACGGCTTTTCATTCCTATTACCGGTGACTGCAGCATGAGCGCAAACCCCGTCGACAGGCTGGTTTTCGATGACGACTGGAGCGACCTGGCGCGCCTGCAAGACATGCCGCGGATCGATCGCGAACGCATGTCTGCCTACCGCATGGCGCGGATCAAGCAACAGCTGCAACTCCACGACGCGGCGCTGGTAGTGCTGGTCAACCCGATCAGCCTGCGTTACGCGGTCGATTACCGCAGTTACATGCTGTTCCAGTCGCACATTCCCCAGGTATACCTGTTCGTGCCGCAGGACGGCCCGACCGTGTTTTATGGATGCTATTACGATGTGCCCCAGGTGGACGATTTTCGGCCCGGCCGGCCGCACGCATTTTTCGATGGTGGCACCAATATCGACGAGGCCGCGCGCGGACTGGCCGACGACGTGCTCGCTTATCTCGATGAAATCGGCAGCAGCAACCGGCGCGTCGCGTTCGAGTACGTCAATCCAACGATCGTCCAGGCCCTGGAGGCGCGCGGCGTCGAAGTGCTCGACGGGGTGCGCATCGCCGAACTGGCCCGCCTGATCAAGTCCGAAGATGAAATTGCCTGCATGCGCTGGGCCATTGCGGTCGGCCAGCACGGCGCCGATATGGTCAAAAAAGCGCTGCGGCCCGGGGTAACCGAATTACAGCTTTGGGGATTACTGAACTACACCAATATTGCCAACAACGGCGACTGGCACGAGGGGCGCATGCTGTCCTCGGGTTCGCGCATCAATCCCTGGCTGCAGGAAGCGAGCGAGCGTAAGGTCGAGTCGGGCGACCTGGTCGGTTTCGATACCGACATGGTCGGACCCTTCGGTTACTTCGTCGATTTGTCGCGCACCTTTCATTGCGGTCCGGCCAGACCGACGCGCCGGCAAAAACAGATATACCGCATGGCGGTCGACGAAATCGAGCACAATCTGAAGCTGGTTCGCCCCGGTATGACCCTGAAGGAGATGCAACGCCTGGCGTATCCGGTGCCCGAGGAATGTCGCAAAAATGCCTACCCCTGCGTCATGCACGCGGTCGGCATGTGCGACGAGTATCCGCAGGTCAAACACCTGTTCCGCCAGGAGAATCCCTACGACTGCACGCTCGAGGCGGGCATGGTGGTTTGCATCGAGAGCTACATGGGCCCCGAGGGCGAGCGTGACGGGGTCAAGCTCGAACAGCAGGTATTGATCACCGAGGACGGTTACGAATTGTTGACGACCTATCCGCTGGAAGAATCGCTGCTCGATTAAATTCGATCCGGGTGCGTTAATTTCAGTGAAACGACTGAACCAAGATTGGAGGTACAGCAGTGAACAACCCGGATAACAAGCCCCCCACGTCATCTGTTACCTATTCTCTGTTGATTTCAGAATCGGTTTACAGGCTGGTTGTTGTCGTAGAGCGGATTATTCGCTGGTTTATAAGATCGGTTATTCGACCCTCGATGTATATATGCTGGTGCCTGCGTCTGTAAAAAAAAGCTGCTAAAACTCGGTTCTTGCCTTGACATACAGCTGGTAATCATCGATCTCGTCTTTTTCGCTAAGCGGAACTGCAATATCGATGTGCAAAACCTTGGAGCTCGATTGACGGGTCGATACCAGGCGCAGGCCGGTTCCAACATCGCTCAGCCAGACCGGATTTTCCCCGCTGTCCCAGGCCGACCCGGCTTCTGCAAATACTGCGAAACCAAATTTAAAAAGCTGCCACAGATACACGTTGAAATACTCGCGACGTTCCGCGGAAAGCGTGAATGCTCGCTCTCCGTTTTGAAACCGAACCGGGTACCCCTTCAAGCCGGAATCACCACCAACCTCGATCCGATCGAATAGCTCGGGATTTTGCGCCGCTTCCAGCCGGCTGCTGTAAACGTAACTTCGGTTTACACCACGAAAATTGTACAGCTGTCCCCGCATCACGGCTCGGCCGGTGTCGTCGATCGTTTTGTTGGACTCGTGGCTCAGCCCCAGCTTAAAAATCCCCAGGGTATGCGTTGTAACGAAGCTGCCAAAATTAAAATCGAGTTCCAGTACGTGGCCCTCCTGAGTCGATTCGTAGGCCTCGTCCTTCCAGCCGACCCTGGCTCTCAGGCCTGTACCCAACTCAATATCCTCGGTGATGCCCATCACCCGAAAGTTGACTCTTTCTACGTACTTGACCTTCAAATACTCATATTCGAAAAAGGGATAACTCATGTCCACATCTTCCGGCAGTTCTATATTCGGGTCATCGACCCTGTTATACCTCAGCTTGTTGGCAAACCACCCCACGCGATACCTTGAAACCGAACCATCGACCAGCCCGTCGGACCATCCGTAACTCAACAGCGCCGAATCGCTCGACTCCCCGATTTTTGCAACCTCGTCACCGTCCTCGTAGACCGGATTTTCTTTTTCCGCCGAAGATGCTCCTAACGACCAGGCGTATTTTGAATCCAGTCTTACAAAAGGGCGCTCCATGTCCACCTCGTAGAGGTGACCATCGCTGTTGTCAGCAAGCTCCAGTTTCAAGCCCTTGAGCTCTCCCAGCCAGTTTTTGTCCCGGTAGACGAAAGCGTTCGAGTCCCGCTCCTCGTCGGACTCCGTCAGGATCTTGATTTCGGTTCCCAGTCCCAGCAGGTTGGATTCTTCGATTTCGAAAGCCGTGCGTGTCTCCCCGCCGGACCGGCTCACCGTGATACTTGGCGTCAAAGTCCAGTTGTCGGTGGTTACGACCTTTAATTTAACGCCTTTGCCGCAGACTACCTCCGCGATGATATC
>JAASSH010000403.1 GCA_021767985.1 Gammaproteobacteria bacterium
CGCATTGCCGCCCTGTTCGGCAACCGTCACACCGGCTTCGGCGGCGATGCGGGTTCCGGCAGCGATTTTGATCTTGCTCATTGAGTGATTTTTCCCGGGATTAACGCCTGTCTAGTATCCCGACCCACGCGGCAGGCCGTGTTGATCTGGCTCAATTCCCAATCGAATCAAGTTGTTATGCTTCCACCATGGGTGAGCACAGGGTACATGACACGTCGGACGAACAGCGCACGCGAACTTTCGTACGGGCAATGCTGGATGACATCCGGGCGCTCGAGGTCATGATTGAAAGAGATATGATCGAGCGCGGGGTGCGACGCGTGGGCGTCGAACAGGAGATGTATATCGTCGACGCCAACGATTACCCTGCCCCGGTTTCGGACCAGGTGCTCGAAAACATCGCCGATCCCAGGTTTGGCACCGAGCTGGCGCGCTTCAACCTCGAGGCCAATCTCGATCCACAACCGCTCGGCGGCGAGTTTCTGCGGGTCATGGAGTCCGGCCTGGGGAGCGCGTTACAGCAGGCTGACCGCGCCGCCAATACCATCGGCGCCCGCATCGTGCTGACCGGCATCCTGCCCACGCTGCAGGATGAACACGTGACGCTGGCGAATCTGACACCGGAAGTCCGTTACCAGTGCCTGAACGATACCTGCATGGCGGTACGCGGAGAACGCTTCACGTTGGTGATCGACGGCGTCGACCATTTCGAATCCAGTCACGATTGCGCGGTGGTGGAGGGCGCCAGCACCAGTTTCCAGTTTCACCTGCAGGTCGCTCCCGAAGAGGCGGGCCCGCTTTACAACCTGTCACAGCTGATCACGGCGCCAATACTGGCTGCCGCCGCCAATTCCCCGGTGCTGCTAAACCGGCGGGTCTGGCACGAGACGCGGGTCGCGCTGTTCGAGCGCACCTTCGAATATCGCTCGGCGTCGCAGCTCGCGCGCGAATTTCCGACACGAGTGGGCTTTGGCGAAGCCTGGGTTGCCGATTCGGTGATGGAGATTTTTCGCGAGAACGCGATGCGCCATCATGTCATCATGGTGCGCGATCCGGTCGACGATCCCTTCCAGACATTGAACGAGGGAAAGATACCGGAGCTAAGTGCGTTGACGCTGCACAACGGCACCGTATGGCGCTGGAACCGGCCTTGCTACGGTATCACCGACGGCAAACCGCACCTGCGGATCGAAAATCGTGCATTGCCGGCCGGTCCGACTATCGTCGACCAGGTGGCCAACGTCGCACTGTATTACGGTTTGATGCAGTCAATGGCAACAGACGCCATCAGTATTCCAGAGCGTATCGCTTTCGAAGACGCCAGGCTCAACCTGTTTGCCGCCGCCCAGAATGGCCTGGCGGCCAGACTTACCTGGCTGGATGAACAACGTACGGGCGCGGGTGAACTGCTGCAACGGCAGTTGATCCCGGCTGCCAGAGAAGGGCTGGCGGCATTGCAGGTGCCTGCCGAAGACATCGATTATTACCTCGGGATCATCGAAGAGCGGGTCAGCTGCGGTCGCACCGGCGCCCGCTGGTTACTGGACTCGCTGGCCAGTACACCTGAAGATCAGCGTGCGGCAATTTGCAGGCAGGCGGTGCAGGAGGTCCACCAGCGCCAGGGCGATTCGATACCCGTCCATCGCTGGGACCTGGTCAGGCCCGAGGCTGGTACCGCAGCCGGACAATCCATGAAAACGGTCGGCGACATCATGACGACTAACCTGTTTACGGCCAGGCCGGAAGATCTCGTCGACCTGGCCACCAGCATGATGGATTGGCGGCACGTGCGTCACGTTCCGGTCGAAACCGTTAAGGGCGAGCTGGTCGGGCTGCTATCGACGCGCGAGCTGCTGCATCTGCGCGCGGGAGATATGTTCACCCGGGAACAACCGGTGCCGGTATCTGAAATCATGCAGCATGATCCCGCCACAATTTCGCCAAACGCCGACCTGGGCGAGGCCTTCGAGCGGATCCTGGAAAACGATGCCGGTTGCCTGCTGGTGGTGGCCCGCGGCCAGTTACTCGGTATAGTCACAGAGCGTGACCTGCTCGAGGCCGCGGTTGCGCTGCTTCCCGCTACCCGCACAAAATCAGAGACTTCCACGGAATAGCCGTTCCGGAGTCAATCCTGCCTGCAAACCGATCCCGATGGAGCAGGTGGCTTCCAAAACAGCGATTAGTTGCCGAGTTCAGCCTTGTTCATCAGACCAGGCCCCGATACCCCGGGGGTTATGAATATCTTGATACATATCAATTACCTAAACAAATCTGGCCCTACACTGGCGGATAGCATAAAAACAACCAAACCAGAGGTAAGCATGAAAAAGCAAATACTAGTATCCATGGGGTTCTTCGTCCTGCTGGTCGCGGCCATGTCGAGCATGGTCACCGCGCAGGCGAAGGAAAGAGTCGTGTTCAGCGGCGGACCCGCCGGCGGCACGTTTCAGGTGGTAGCCAACGCGATCCAGGTTTACAAGCCGATCAAGGCTTCGAAGGATTTCAGGGTAAGGGCGCAGTCTTCGGCCGGTTCGGTGGAAAACCTGCGCAAGGTCAACTCCGGTAAAGCGCAGATGGGCGTGGTCTACTCGGGTCACGTCTATCTCGGCAGAAACGGCCAGATGAAAAACGACACCAAGAAATATGAAGACGTGATGGCGGTAGCCTGGCTTTACGGCGCGCCGGCACAACTCGTGGTGCGCAAGGATTCCGGCATCAAGAGCACCAAGGACCTGATCGGCAAGAAAGTCGGTGTCGGAAATGCCGGTTCCGGCGCATTCGCCAACTGCGAGCTATTCTTCACCCACCTCGACATCTGGGACAAGATCGAGCGCAACGCAATGGGTTACAACGACGCCGCGCAAGCCTTCGGCAACAATCAACTGGACGCCTTCTGGCTGTTCACCGCGTTCCCCAGCGGCGCGGTCATCATGGCTGCCCAAACCAACGATATCGACCTGATCGACCTCGGCGCAGATGCGACAAGCTCGGGCTTCTATGACAAGTACCCCTACTTTTCCAGGATCTCGGTACCAGCCGACACTTACCGTGGCGTCGATTACGAAAGCCCCTCGTTCCAGGATTCGGCCCTCTGGGTGGCAAATTCCAAGGTTTCGGAAGATACCGTCTATAACATGCTTTCGATCATGTACACCGACGAAGGCCTGGCACATATGCTGCAGCAGAAGAAGACCTTCAAAAACATGAGCCTCGACACCGGCACCCAGGGCGTGGTCACGCCGTGGCACCCCGGTGCGGTCAAGTTCTGGAAAGAAAAAGGCATGATGTAACGTTGGTGGCGGGCAGGCCGGCC
>JAASSH010000083.1 GCA_021767985.1 Gammaproteobacteria bacterium
AACCCCGCTGAGCAGAACGAGTTCTACCGCGCGGGCAAGTCGAAGCCGCTGGTTCAGTTTACCGGCGAGCGCATGGCTGCTTACCCGGATATTCCGACGGCGAAAGAGCTGGGTGTCGATATCGAGTACTACATGCAGCGTTCGATCAATGGGCCTCCGGGCATGTCGAAAGAAGCGCAGGAGTGGTACATCAACCTGTTCAAGACTCTGTACGAGTCCGATGAATGGCAGAAGTTCTGCGTCGACGATGGCCTCGACTGCACCGAATGGGTTGCGGGTGACGATCTGAAGGCATTCCACGCCGAGCAGATCACGCGTCACACCGACCTGATCAATTCGGTGGGTGCCGCGGCAATCACTGGAGAGTAATTTCTCCAATCGAGGCTGCCCCGCACCCGCGGGGCAGCCTCAAACTCCAACTACCGGCAAATCAGAGACGAAGTCATAGATTCGAGGAGGATGTGATGACGGTTCGCACTGCTGAATTCGTGATGGCGATCGTGCTTTCACTGTGTTCTATCGGCCTGATGATCAAGAGCGCCGAGCTCAATATCGGCTGGATCGAGGGGCGCGGGCCCGGTTCCGGCGCCTGGCCGTTCTGGCTCGCGACCGGCATGCTGATTTGCTGTCTGTGGACACTTTGGCGCTGGTTTCGTCGGATTACCCCGGAATCACGCAACACCAGTTTATATATGTCCCACCAAACCATGGTGATCGTGGGCACTTCCGCGGGCGCAATCCTGTTTTTGCTCGCGGCGACGCACTGGATCGGGCTTTATGCCTCGCTGGTGCTTTTTTTACTGTTCTACCTCAAATATGTCGGCCGCCATACCTGGGTGCTGACCATTGTCCTGACCATCGGCATCCCGGTGTTCATCTTTTGCCTGTTCGAATGGGCGCTCAAGATTCCGCTGCCAAAAGCGATTACCGAGCCGCTTTTCTACCCGATTTACGATCTGATGTATTCGTAGATCCCGGATTTCAAAGATCAATAAGAGAATTCAGACATGGGCGAAACACTAGGATTATTAGCAGGCGGATTAGCACAGGCCTTCGAGCCGGTCAATTTCAGCATGATCATCATCGGTTGCGTACTGGGGCTGCTGGTGGGCGCGATGCCCGGCCTGGGCTCGGTTAACGGGGTCGCGATCCTGTTACCGATCACGTTCCTGGTGCCGCCGACAGCGGCCATCATTTTCCTCGCCGCGATTTACTACGGCGCGATGTACGGTGGCGCGATCAGCTCGATTACGCTCGGTATACCGGGGGCGTCGACCGCGGTGGCAACCGTGTTCGACGGCCGCCCGCTGGCGCAAGCGGGCAAGGCCGACAAGGCGCTGACCGCGGCCGCGATGGCTTCGTTTATCGGCGGCACGATTTCGGTTGTCCTGTTTACCCTGTTCGCACCGCCGCTGGCGGAGTTCGCACTCAAATTCGGCCCCGCCGAGGAGTTCGCGCTGATGGTGCTCGCGTTCGCGACCTTTATCGGTCTCGGCGGTGACGATATCCCGAAGACGATCTTTTCGATCCTGATCGGCCTGGTGCTGGCGACCATCGGTCTCGATATTATTTCCGGTCAGCCGCGTTTGATCTTTTTCGACGTGTCCGGGTTCCTGCACGGGATTAATTTCCTCGTGCTCGCGATCGGCATTTACGGCATCGGCGAGATGCTGTGGACGCTGGAGCAGACCAAGGGCGAAGTAACCGTGCACAATGTCAAGCTGTCGATGAAAGAAATCATCAAGGACATCAAGGACGTCAAGGAATACATCGGCACGACCTCGCTCGGCTCGACGCTGGGTTATTTCGTCGGTACTCTGCCGGCGGCCGGCGCGACCCCGGCCTCGCTGATGTCATACGGTCTCGCCAAGACGTTTTCGAAGCAGCCGGAAACCTTCGGCAAGGGTAATGTTTCCGGCGTGGCGGCGCCCGAGGCCGCCAACAACGCGGCTTCGACCGGTTCGATGCTGCCGATGATTACGCTCGGCATACCGGGCTCGCCGACCACCGCGATACTGCTGGGCGGCATGATTATCTGGGGTCTGCGGCCGGGCCCGCTACTGTTCACCGAGCACCCCGAATTCGTCTGGGGCCTGATCGGCTCGCTTTATGTCGCCAACCTGGCAACCTTGCTCATCAACCTGATGTTCATCCCGGTGTTCGTCAAGATCCTGACCCTGCCGTTTACGATCCTGGCGCCGACGATTTACATCCTGTGCGTGGTCGGTGGTTACGCGCCGACGCAAACCATGCACGACGTCTGGCTGATGTTTCTGTTCGGCGTGGTTGGTTACCTGCTCAGAAAGCTGAATTACCCGGTGGCGCCCGCGGTCCTCGCCATCGTGCTCGGGCCGCTGGCGGAACGCTCGCTGCGCCAGTCGCTGTTGTCTTCGCAGGGCGACCCAATGATATTTCTCGAACGCCCGATATCGCTGGTCTGCATCCTGATCGCAGTCGCGCTGGTACTGGTTCCCGTATACCAGAAGATGAAGCGTAAAAAGAATGCCGAGCAGTCGGGGCAGGAAGCCTGACGGTTGGATTTCGATTGATGACCGAGTCGCCGAACAATATGCCCAAAGAGCCGAACAACGCCGCCAGTGAGAGCGTCGCCGAAGTGCGCGTGGTGCCGATCGGTGCGACTCGAGTACTCAAGGACCAGGTTTATTCGATTCTGCGAGAGGCGGTCAGCAACATGGATATTTACTCGACGCCGACGCCACCGCGTCTCGACGAGCGCAAGCTGGCCGAGGAGCTTGGCGTCAGCCGCACGCCGGTGCGCGAGGCGCTCTCCAGGCTCGAGCAGGAAGGTTTCGTCAAGAATATCCCGCGCCGCGGCACCTTCGTCGTGCGCAAGACCAGGAAAGAAGTGCTCGAGGTTATTTACGTCTGGGCGGCACTGGAGAGTATGGCGGCCAGGCTGGCGACGGAACGCGCCAGCGATGAAGAAATCGGCAAGTTGCGTGAATTATTCAGCACTTTCGACGACGAAGAGGCGCGCGCGCATATCAACGAGTATTCCGATACCAATGTCGAATTTCACCAGACATTGATCGGACTGGGTCACTGCGATCTGATCAAGTCGATGTCCGACAGCCTGTTTTTACACATGCGCGCGATCCGCGTTCAGGCACTCAAGGACATCGATCACCATCGCTCGGATCAATCGGTCATAGACCACATGCGCATCATCGAGGCGCTCGAGCAGCGCGATGCCGACCTGGTCGAAAAACTGGTGCGCGAACATGCGCTCAGCCTGAGTAAACACATCGAGCAATACGCCCGTTATCTCGATTAGCTTAACCAGCGAACGGGATGCTTTCCCGATCGGTAAATGTATGAGGAATGAAACAAATGGCAACCAATTTGCAAGAAGCCAGTAACACGGCACACGATACCCTGGCGCAGAAAACCAAGGACGGCTCGGTCGTATCCGGTGGCCACCTCGTGGCGAAAGCCCTCAAAGCCGAGGGTGTCGATACGATCTTCACGCTCTGTGGCGGTCATATCATAGACATCTACGACGGCTGTCTCGACGAGGGCATCCGTATCGTCGACGTGCGCCACGAGCAAACCGCGGCGCACGCGGCTGACGGATACGCGCGCCAGACCGGCAAGCTCGGTTGCGTGGTTACCACCGCGGGCCCCGGTTGCACCAACGCGGTTACCGGTGTCGCTACCGCGTTCCGTTCGGAAAGCCCGATTCTGCACATCGGCGGGCAAAGCTCGCTGACCCAGCACAAGATGGGTTCGCTGCAGGATTTGCCGCATGTCGACATGATGACCCCGATCACCAAGTTCGCTTCGGGCGTGTTTTCCACCGAGCGCGTCGCCGACATGGTTTCGATGGCCGCGCGCGAATGTTTCAACGGCGCCTATGGCCCGTCCTACCTGGAAATTCCGCGCGACATACTCGACCGCGAAATCCCGATCGAAAACGCGGTAATCCCGGAACCCGGGTCTTACCGCGCTTCGGTCAAGTCAATCGGCGATCCCGCGGACATCGAGAAGCTGGCCGATATCCTGGTCAAGGCGCAGCGCCCTGCGGTGCTGCTCGGGCAGCAGGTCTGGGCGTCTCAGAGTGCCGATGCGGCAATCGATTTCGTGCGTGCGCTGGACATCCCGGCCTACATGAACGGCGCCAGCCGCGGCATGCTGCCGCAGGGCGACCCGCACCATTTCGATCGTACCCGCAGCGACGCCTTCAAAAACGCCGACGTCATTCTGATCGTGGGCACTCCGTTCGACTTCCGCATGGGTTACGGCAAGCGAATTTCGAAGGACGCAACCCTGGTACAAATCGACCAGAGTTACGCCACCGTCGGCAAGAACCGCGATATCAGTCTCGGCCTCGCCGGTGACCCGGGCGCGATCCTGTCCGCGGTGGCACAGGCCGCGTCGGGTCGTATCGACGACGGCGCGCGTCAGCAGCGCCAGAAGTGGATGGCCGAACTGCGTGATATCGAAGCCACCAAGCTCGAAAAGCTGATGCCGATGTTCACCACCGACCAGAGCCCGATCCACCCTTATCGCCTGGCCTACGAAATTAACGAATTTCTCGGCGAAGACACGATCTATATCGGCGACGGCGGCGACATCGTCACCATTTCCGCACAGGCGGTACGGCCGCGTAATCCCGGGCAGTGGATGGATCCCGGCGCGCTCGGCTCGCTCGGCGTCGGCACCGGTTTCGCGATGGCGGCCAAGCTCGCACATCCCAACAAGGAAGTCGTCTGTCTCTACGGCGACGGCGCCTTCGGCATGACTTCCTTCGACATGGAAACCGCACAACGTTTCGGTGCGCCCTATCTTGCCGTAATCGGCAACAACTCGGCGATGAACCAGATTCGTTACGGCCAGCTCGCCAAGTACGGGCAGGATCGCGGCGATGTCGGCAACAAGCTCGGCGACGTGCCGTTCTCCAAGTTCGGCGAAATGATCGGCGGCTACGGCGAAGAAGTTACCGAGGCCAAGGAGATTCTGCCCGCGATGCAGCGCGCGCGCGAAGCGATCGCCAGGACCGGCAAATGCGCCGTGGTTAACGTCTGGGTCGATCCGGACGAATACGCGCCGGGCACCAAGGCGCAAACCATGTACAAGTAAGCGCGCAAGATTTTATTTACTGAAATTAGCTAGAGGTAAGAGATGTCTAAACCACTCGACGGTATAAGAATTCTGGATTTCACGCATGTCCAGTCTGGCCCCACTTGTACCCAGTTACTCGCATGGATGGGCGCCGATGTCATTAAAGTAGAGCGGCCCGGCGTCGGCGATGCCACGCGCAAGCAGCTGGTGGACGTGGAAGGTGCCGACAGCCTTTACTTCACGATGCTGAATCACAACAAGCGCTCGCTGACGCTGAATTCGAAAACGCCGGAAGGCAAGGAAGTTTTGACGAAACTGGTCAAGGAATGCGACGTGCTGGTTGAGAATTTCGCGCCCGGCGCGCTGGATCGCATGGGATTCGGCTGGGACAGCATCCAGCAGCTGAATCCGCGCATGATCATGGCCTCGGTCAAGGGCTTCGGTCCGGGTCCTTACGAGGACTGCAAGGTCTACGAAAACGTCGCGCAGTGCGCCGGCGGCGCGGCATCGACCACCGGTTTCCGTGACGGTGTACCGATGGTCACCGGTGCGCAAATCGGCGATTCCGGCACCGGCCTGCATCTCGGCTTCGGTATTCTCGCAGCCCTGCTGCAGCGTGAAAAAACCGGTCGCGGTCAGCGCGTGCTGGCGGCGATGCAGGACGGGGTGCTGAACCTGTGCCGGGTCAAGCTGCGCGATCAGCAGCGTCTCAAGGCCGGCCCGCTGAAGGAGTATTCCCAGTTCGGCGAAGGCGTGCCCTTCGGTGAAGCCACGCCGCGCGCGGGTAACGATTCGGGTGGCGGTCAGCCGGGCCGAATCCTGAAGTGCAAGGGCTGGGAAACCGACCCCGACGCTTACACCTATTTCATTACCCAGGCCGCGGTCTGGGAAAAGATCTGTGACGTTATCGGCAAACCGGAGTGGAAGGACGATCCCGACTACGCGACGCCGCCGGCGAGACTGCCGCACCTGAACGAGATTTTCGGTGCGATCGAAGACTGGACCATGACCAAGACCAAGTACGAAGTCATGGAAATCTGTAACCCGCTCGACATTCCGGTGGGACCGATCCTGTCGATGAAGGAACTGGCCGAGGAACAGTCGCTGCGCGAAACCGGCACCATCGTCGAATGCGATCATCCGGAGCGCGGGCCTTACCTGTCGGTAGGCTGCCCGGTCAAGCTGTCGGACAACGACGTCGAGGTAACGCGTTCGCCGCTGCTCGGCGAGCATACCGACGAGGTCCTTAGCGATGTGCTCGGTTACAGCGCGGAAGAAATAGCGGCATTTAAAGAAGCCGGCGCAGTTTAAATAAAATAAATTAACTCCGGGTGACAAAGGTTATCCGGGGTAGATGGAGGTTGTAATGAGACTAATCGTTCATGGCCAGCAGGCCTACGGCAAGTCTGTTCTCGAGGCGATTCTCGAGAAGGACGTCGACGAAGTGGTGGCGGTTTACTGCGCGCCCGACAAGGAGGGCCGGCCGCTGGACCCGCTCAAGGAATTTGCGCTGGAGAAAGGATTACCGGTGTTCCAGCCCGAGTCCTACAAGAACCCCGAAGTCTGGGAGCAGCTCGCGAGTCACGATGCCGACCTGTGCGTGATGGCTTACGTATTGCTGTTCGTGCCCGAAGAGGCGCTCAACGTGCCGAAGTACGGCTCGATCCAGTACCACCCGTCGCTGCTGCCCTGGCACAAGGGTCCGAGTTCGATCAACTGGCCGATCATCATGGGCAAGGAAAAAACCGGGCTGACCATATTCTGGCCGGATAACGGCCTCGATACCGGACCGATCCTGCTGCAGAAAGAAGTCGATATCGGCCCCGACGACACCCTCGGGTCGGTTTACTTCGACAAGCTGTACCCGCTCGGGGTCGAGGCGATGATGGAGTCGATCGAACTGGTGCGCGACGGTAACGCGCCGCGGGTAGTGCAGGACCCGGACGACGGCAGTTACGAGGGATGGTGCCGCAAGGACGACGTGCAGATCGACTGGAGCAAGGGCACCGACGAGGTTTATAACCTGATTCGCGGGGCCAATCCCCAACCGGGCGCCTGGACCACGTTCAACGATAACGAGGTCAAGATTTTCGACAGTCGCAAGGCCGATGCCAGCGGCGAACCGGGCAGCGTGTTGTCGATCGACGACAGCGGCGCGGTAATCGCGACCGGTGACGGTTCGATTCGCGTGATGAAGGTGCGCGCCGATGCCGGCAAGCTGGCGGTGGCGGACTACGCCGCGGAGTCGGGGCTCGCGGTCGGATCGAAACTCGGCAGTTAGCCGCGTCGTTTGCGGACATAATAAATTTAACGGCTGGAATACCAGCCAGAGGTAATACCAATGAGTGACATAGAAATCGCCCGCGCGGCAACCGCACAACCCATCTGCGATATCGCGGACAAGGTCGGAATTCCCGGCGACGCGGTCATGCCCTACGGCAATACCAAGGCCAAGATCGATCCTGGTTATATCGAGTCGCTACAGGGCCGTCCCGATGGCAAGCTGATCCTGGTTACCGCGATCACGCCGACCCCGGCGGGCGAGGGCAAGACCACGACCTCGGTAGGTCTGCACGATGGCCTGAGCCGCATCGGCAAGAAATCCATCGTCTGTCTGCGCGAACCGAGCCTCGGCC
>JAASSH010000404.1 GCA_021767985.1 Gammaproteobacteria bacterium
CGCGTATTTCTTGTTGACCTGGTGCGGCTGGTAGAGACTCATGGTATCGGGCGGGATGTCATATTCGAGCGTCAGGGCACCGGCCTCGGCGGCGGCAGCGATCAATTCCTCGCCCGCCCGGGTGCGCGCGATCAGCGCGTTGGTACCGGGATCGTCGACGCTGTCGATACGGTTGGGCCCGCCCCCGATCCAGGTATCGGCAGCGGCGACATCGGCCGCCTCGCCGATCCCGTCCGGGCAAATCTTGCAGCGAAACGGCAGCGTCCAGGTGGTTTCGTCCTCGCCCCAGTAGTCGATGTAGTGAAACTCCTGCGCTTCGTCCCCGGTTTCGACCCGGGTCGGTCCCGGGCAACCGCGGCCGCGATAGCGCAGGCCGGTCACCTGCTCGGGATCGATACCGACGCGTTGGTAAAAGTCTTTAGTGCCCTGTGTCGTGCCGTAGCCGCCACACACCATGACCAGCATGTTCTTGACCAGCTGGTCGACCCGGGCATCCTGTTTGGCATAATTGCGCAGCGCCGACACGTCGCAGGGCTTGGCGATAAAAGCGAATGGCTGATCACGATCGAGCGCCGCAGCGATATCGGTCAGCGGTGCGGCGGGGCCGTAACGCGAACCGGCGGCCTCGAACACGTCGGCCTCGGTAAAGCTGAGCGTCGGGTCGCCAAAACTGGGCTCGGTGGCCGAGGTCTTGACCTGCAGGATGAATTCGACCCGGCCGGATGCGAGCAAATACTGGCCCAGCGCGGTTAACACGCCGCCGGTCGATCCCTCGAAGCGTACTTCGGGATCGCCGGCCCAGGCGCGCACCATGCGACGCCAGGGACCCCAGACATTGTCATGCCGCGTATCAGGCTCGACCAGGCGCTGCGGCAAGCCCTCGACCCGGGTGCCGGGGCAGACCTCGTAAATCCGGTCGACCGTGTCATGGTCGAGCTCGCCCTCGATCACCGGATGCAGGTATCCGCTCACCGTTTTTGTCACGCGCACCCGGTCTTCGCCGGCAACGCTCTGACACAGCCCACAGCCGATACAGAGCCCCTGCTCGACGATGGCGTACAGGCGCTGAGCGGGCGTCGGGTTACTGCTCATGCTTCGGCTGACGTCATCGATTGCCTCAGGCCCCGGCTTTCGACTGGTATAGCTGGCGCCGACGGTTTTTCATCCACTCGTCGCCATGCGCGGTACCGTCGTGGTAAGTGTCGAGCCACTGGTCCCAGGGCGTTTCGAAGGTGCCGTAATTGCAATCGCAATAGCGATGGTGTAACTGGTGAAAGAAATCGCCGAGACGGAACCTGGCCCGACTGCCGAGGTTCAGGTCTTCGTAACCGGTATGCGAGGTCGCCGCGGCGAGCGTATGAAACTGCAAAATAAAAATTGCGTGGATCGGGTGCGATGCGACAAACAGAAACAGGAACACGTCGGTGAGCCAGATCGAATGCTCGACCGGGTGCATCGCCGGGCCCGACCAGGGACCGGTGTTGCTGTTCCTGTGGTGCCAGGCGTGTACGTGCTTGTATAACAGGCGCGAATGCAACAGCCGATGCTGGCAGTAGAAATGCAAACCGGCCCACCACGGGATGATGAACAACAGGAAAATGAACCAGGCGGGATTGTCGCTGAACTCCATCATCGGTGCGTATCCATTGGCGTATGCCCACATCATTATCGATTCGTAGGCCGTCCAGAACCCGACCGCGCTGGTCAATGTCCAGAACATGTTGTCCTTGACCTGGTCGTTGAAAGTAAATTGCTTCGAGTTGCGCATCATATCGCGCGGGTCGTAGCGGCTGTCGTCTCCCTGTTTCCTGAAAGTGTAAAAATACAGGTGCAGTCCGCCGGCGATGACCAGCATCAGCAAAAAATTGCGCAGCCAGATCTGCGCAATCCAGTCGAAGGCGAACTCGCGGCAGCGCTCGAGCGCCGGCGAAAAATAAAACCAGGTGAACACCGCCAGGCCCAGCAGGTAGATACGCACGCTGAACGGCCCCCAGGAGGCGAGTATGTAACGCAGGGTTTTAGCGGCCTGCGGCGGCCAGTGATAAAACGGCGCCATCTGCTGTGACAGGTCTGGTTGATAAATCCACTTGCGGCGGGTTTTCGAACGGCTGGCGTGGGCTGTTTCAGTCATGATCCACCTGTGATGCTCGAATTGACTTGATCCGCGGCATATTGGGAAGAAAACACCCTGGAATCAAATCATTTTTTTCGATTAAACACCGTTGGAAATTCGATACTTTAGATGTCCATATAGGGCGCGGCAGGCTCCCGCGACAGCTTGTTGATCAGTTCGATTTCCCACTCGAGGTAAGCCCGGTTGTCGCGCATCAGGGCCTCGTGATCGGTATAGTCATTCGGGTCCAGATGCCGATCCTCGACGGCGGCGACGCCATCGCCCGCGCCGGTCTCGAGCCGTTCGTAGCCGGCATCGATGGTGAAGGCGTACACGCGGCGCCACCCCATGCGTCGCAACCAGACCGCCGTGGTAACCGCCCGCACCCAGTCAGAATCGATCAGGACCACGATCGAGTTGCGCACCACCAGGTAACGATCGATATTTTGCAGCAAATGTCCGCCCGGTACGTTTATCGACCCGGGGATATGCCCGCCCTCGTACTCTTCCCGGCTGCGCACATCGATCAGGTAGCGGCTGCGGTGCTCGCGTACGGCAATCGAATCGAGGCGATCGATATGCCAGCGCTCGGCCATCTGGTCGGTGATGGCACGCGTCAGGATCAGCGATTTGCTGTCGGGCTCGGGCAGTACCTCGCGATTGCCGGATTCGAGTTCGAGTCCCTCGAACTGCCACGCCATGGTGCCGTTTTCGAGTGCATGCACGTTGTTACAGCCGGCATCGATCAGCGTTTGCGCGCCGATGATGCTGCGCGTGCGGCCGCCGCAATGCACGACTATTTCGGTATCCGCGTTGATGACCGGCAACACCCGGTAGATGAGCTCGGCGCCCGGGCACAGAACCGCCCCCGGGATGCAGTAGCTCTCGTGCTCCTCGGCGGTACGCGAATCGATCAGCAGCAGCGGTTCGCCGCGCCGCTGTCGATGATACAGCTCGGCCGCCGTCATCGCCGGGGTACTGCAGGAGTTTTCGATGAATTCACCGAAAGCCTTGCCCGGCACGCTACTGCCGGTAAACACCGCACCTCCGTTTGCTTCCCAGCCGCTAACCCCGCCGTGCAGAATCTGCACATTTTGATAACCGGCGGTTGTCAGCACTTGCGCCGCGCGCGCG
The DNA here is from genome assembly GCA_021767985.1 of Gammaproteobacteria bacterium. Taxonomy (GTDB): domain Bacteria; phylum Pseudomonadota; class Gammaproteobacteria. The sequence continues at coordinate 3,248 of JAASSH010000404.1, forward strand.
GCCTCGCCGCCACCGTCAACACACAGTATGCAGAGCGTCTGCATCTGCGGGACAGCGCGC
>JAASSH010000405.1 GCA_021767985.1 Gammaproteobacteria bacterium
CGCACTGCCAGCCACTCGGCATTCAGCGAATCGTCGATATCGGCCCGAATCGGGCCGACGTTAACAAATTCGATTCCGGCGTCGCGTGCCTCGATCATGTGCTCCCGCTGCACATGGCGACCGGCACCGCCGGCGTTTATCTGCCCGTTACTCCACGGCATACCGCCGAGAGCGACCACCACCCGACCCTGATCTATGACCGAGCGCCAACTGGTGGTTTGCAGTAACAATTGCCAGAAGTCACCCAGCACATGCGGCACCATGGCTTCCGCGGCGGCGAAACTGTAGGTGCCGACCGACCGGGTATAACCGCCGATACATTTCAGGAATCGATGCAGCTGGCTTTGCGCATGATGAAAACGACCGGCACTGGACCAGCCGTATGAACCGCCGAAAATGGCTTCGTTGCCAAACTGACCCTTAACCCGGGACAGTTCGCCGGCAACCAGCTTTTCAGCCTGTTCCCAGGTTACTTCGACAAACGGATCGGCACCGCGCAAATGGTTACTGCTGCCGGGGCCCGATTCGAGCCAGCTCTTGCGGATTATCGGCATCCTGATCCTGGACGGCGCGTCGAGCACGTCGACAATCCCGGAGCCGATAGGCGACACATCGTTGTCTTCTTCGAAACCGTGCAACGCCTTGACGACGCCGTTTTTAGTCTCGACCCGGTAAGTACCCCAGTGACTGGCGGTCAAGGGCAGATCGGTACCCTGCGGCATTTGCCTAAAACTCCGCGCTCAGCCCAAGCTCTTCCTGTCGTTTCTTACTCCAGGCTTGCGTGAGTCGATCGGCGATGATGGCGATGATCGCCATGCCGATACCGGCAACCATGCCGACGCCGAAGTCGCCGTCGCCAAGACCGATATAAACTTGCTGGCCGAGCCCGTTGGTGCCGACCAGCGCGGCGATGACCAGCATCGCGATCCCGTACATGATGGTCTGGTTGAGTCCGAGCATCATGACCGGTAGCGCAAGCGGCAGCTTGACCCGCCACAGCATCTGCCCGCGGGTGCAACCGATTGCGGTTGCTGCCTCGATAACCGTGCCCGGTATATTCCTGAGCCCGTGCTCGGTGTAGCGGATCGCCGGCACGATCGCGTACGCCATGATCGCGAGCAGAGCCGTGAATTCGCCGATCTTGAAGATCATGACGAACGGGATCAGGATGACGAATAGCGGCATCGTTTGAAGCGTGTCGTTGATAGGGCGCAGGAAGGCCGAAACGCCGTCGAACTCGGAAGCCAGCACGCCGAGCGCAGCGCCAATAACGAACGATAGCAATACGGCCAGCCCACACAGGTAAATCGACAGCAGTGTTTGCGGCCAGACGCCCGCAAGCACCAGGAATCCGAGGCCGGCAAGGGTTCCGATCGCGAGGCGTATACCGCCCAGTTGCCAGCTGAGCAAGGTTGCCATCGCCAGCAGCGCCGGCCAGGGCAATCCGGTCAGTCCGAAAAATAGCAGCGTGGCGCAGAAAGCGATCGCGATCGCTCGATTCAATCCGCGTCTGAAGCCAGCCCACAGCGTCAGCGCGAGCGCCGCGACCCCATACAGCAGTTTCAATGTGTCGGTAAATTCGAAGCCCCAGCTAAACGGGGTGATGGTCTGCTCCAGTCCCATCTTCACCGGCAGCATGGCGAAGAAGAAAGCCCAGGTTTTAATCAGGGTGATGGCCGCGGCATATTCGACGACGAGATAACTGACGCCATCGTTTAGAATCTGGGCCGGGTAAATTTGCCAGGCTTCCGGGTAATCCTCGAGAAACTGAATAAACTGCGCGAGCAGCGCGATGCCAATACCCAGTGCAGCGAACATAAGCAACCTGCGATGTTTCGATACGAAACTCTGGTTGATTTCCGGCTCGACGGGTTCGGTGGTAGCCGCGGCGGCGGTAATCCGGTCCATGACCATCGCCATCAGCGCAATCACGATGCCGGCCAGCAGGCTCTCGCCGAACTGGGCTTTTCGCATTGTCGACAGCACCTCCCAGCCGATGTCGGCGGTACCGCCGATGATCGAGGCGATAATGACCATCGAGAAAGCTGCCATCGTGGTTTGATTGACGCCGAGCAGAATCTGCCGCATCGCGCTCGGCGTTCGCACCCGCCAGAACAGTTGCCGCGGCGTAGCGCCGGCCATCAACCCCGCTTCGATCACTTCGCCAGGCACGCGCGCAAGCCCCAGCTTCGTGTTGCGCACGGTTGGCGGAAACGCATAGAGCACGCTGGCGATCAGGCCGACCACCGGCCCGAAGCCGAACAGCAGCAGGATGGGTAACAGGTAGGCGAAGGCCGGCACCGTTTGCAGCAGGTCCATGGTCGGCGAAATAACGCGTTCGGCCCGCTTCGAATAAAAAGCCCAGGTGCCGAGCCCGAAACCGATCGCAACCGCCAGCGGCACGGAAATTACGACCAGCGCGAGAGAATTCATCGACTCAGACCAGTAGCCGATCACCACCATGTACAGAATCGCGAAGAAGGTAAACAGCGCCAGCCGCCAGCCCGAAACGACATAGGCAACATAAGTCAACAAGGCCAGCGTCACCGACCAGGGCAACCAGTTGAGCAGATTGCGTACGGCGGACATCGGGACGTCCAGCGCGGCGGAGAAAGCGCGGAAAAACGGGCCGAACTTGTCGACGCACCAGTCCATGAAAACGTTCAGCCAGGGCGTAATCGGGATCACCCACTCATCGGGGTAAACGATCAACCAGCCGGCCGGCTTGCGCAGCGCCAGGAATGCCAGGGTGACGGCTATGAGACCCAGCCAAACCCAGTCGATGGTGCGAAAGCGGCTCAACTCAGCGCCTCTTCCACTACCGGCGTATCGCCGTGATCCTCGGTCGCCAGCGCCTTGATAACGCTGTTTGCAGTAACGACGCCGAGAGGCTTGTCATCCTGCATCGCGACAATCCCCTCCTTGTGCTTCGACAGCAGAGGCAGCAACTCCTCGACGCTGCAGCCGCAATCCCGTTCGGACATGCCGGGCGCCGGGCTCTGTTCCGGGTCGAGCACATCGGCGGCTTTCAAGACGCGCACCAGTGGTACGTCTTCGGTAAATTCGGCGACATAGTCGTCGGCTGGATTGACGATCAACTCCGCCGGCGTGCCAACCTGCACTACCATGCCATCGCGCATGATCATCATGCGGTCGGCGATTTTGAGCGCCTCGAGAAAGTCATGGGTAATGAAGACGATCGACTTTTGCAGCGTCTGTTGAATCCTGAGGAATTCATCCTGCATCTGCCGCCGGATCAGCGGATCGAGCGCCGAAAAAGGTTCGTCGAGAAACCACAGTTCCG
>JAASSH010000406.1 GCA_021767985.1 Gammaproteobacteria bacterium
CCCGATCACTTTCGATTACGCGATCAAGAATAATTGCCACGTCATGTCGTGGCCGTTGACACGCCCTTTTGCCGAGGCCGAGCTATATAAATCTCAACTCGACGAGGCGATTGCGGCGCATCCGGGTGCCGATCGCCCCACATTTGCGCTGATGCGCCATACCGCGCTTTATGAAGATGCCGCCGGACGCGATGCCGCGATCAGGGCGATCCAGACGGTTCTCGGTCAGTTCGAAAACCTGTTTCGCAACCTCGGTGACGTCAACAACGGTTTCCCGAGGCAGATACCGTTGGAAGAACTCACCGACCGGGAACAGTACAACGCCGATATGCTCGAGGAAAACCTGATGTTCGGCTCGCCCGACGAGGTGATCGCCAAGCTGAAACGCTACGAGGCCCTGGGCGTCGATGAATTCATCTACTACGCCAGCATGGGGCTAGGACAGGCAGAGCAGAAACGTTCGCTGGAACTGTTCTGTTCAGAAGTGATGCCCGCGTTTGCCTGAACTGGAAGTGCGCCCAATGCTGTCTATTGCGGCCGCACTAAATAATCCTGGTAAGCGGGGATCGCGATAGCGGCGAGAATACCGACGATAAAAAGCACCGGCATCATCCAGCCGAGAATCAGTACGCCGAGCGAATTCGGCTTCGGGGCGGGGCCATAGTTGTTACTGCCATCGCTGCCAGGGAAAAAAACCAGGTAAATCATTGGCAGCAGCTGGACGTAGGGTATCAGCAGCAGCAAGCTCCACCAGCCGCTGCGATTGAGGTCGTTAAAGCGCCGCTTGCCGAACATTATCGATATCACGATAGAAGCGATGACGAGCAGCGCCAGCAGCAGAACGCCGGCAATCGAAAAGCCCTCGACACCACTGGCCTGTGTGGCGCCGGCGGTTACTCCCATTAATACGCCGCCCAGCAGCATCAACAGCATGCCCACCCCGACGCCGTAGGCCAGGTAGCGCAGGCGTCCGATGCGGCCATTGAAGGAAAATACTTTTGGCTGATACACGACCTCGTGCTCGGTTTGCAGCACCGCTTCGGGTGCGCTATAGGGATTTGCATCGCTCATCGGGGATTCCTCATCGAGAAGTGACTGGACATCACAAAAAAGCATAGCACAGGATATTCGATAGCAGACTTAGCCGCCGTGCTGGTGCCGTCTCCGCCTGCACGCGATATTTGTCGCGACCGGGTTTCCGGAATAAACTAGAGCATTCGTCCTCGTATCGGGTCAGGTCGGTTCGGGGTTATCGCCATCTGGGGGCGCAACATGACACAACATTCCAATGGTCGTCTGGATCCGATGTTTCGCAAAACCCTGCGCTCGATCAGGGGCAAGGATTACGAGCAGGGCTTTTCCCTTCCCGGGGCGTTTTATACCGACCCTGCCTGGATGCAGGCCGAATGCGATGAACTTTTCCTGCGAGACTGGTTCTGCGTCGGGCGCGTCGAAGAGGTCGGCAAGCCGGGTGACTTTTTCAGTTTCGATCATGTCGGCCAACCGATACTGGTGGTTCACGGCCGCGACGGCGTGATTCGCGCACTCGCTAACGTCTGCCGTCATCGCGGCACCGTAGTGGCCTCAGGCAGCGGCAATACCCGGAAATTTCTCTGTCCATATCACCACTGGGCCTACGACACCACGGGACAATTGCTGAACGCCCCGCACATGGAATCTCACCAGGCGTTCAACATGAAAAACTGCCGGCTCGAGGAGTTAAACAGCGAGACCTGGCAGGGATTCATATTCGTCAACCTGAATCCGCGGCCGGCGAATCTGCAAAAGGAACTGGCTCCGCTGGAACAGATTATCCGGAACTATCATCTCGAGGAGATGTCGCTGCGATACCTGGCGGACGAAGTTTGGGATACCAACTGGAAGTGCCTGCTGGAAAATTTCATGGAAGGTTATCATTTGACCCCGCTGCACCGGGACACCCTGCACAAGGTCAATCCGAGTCGCTTGTGTAGCCACCTGCAACCGGGGAAGCGCCATTTCGGCTACAGCGTGGGCTTTACCTCGCGGCTGCCCGACGATCGTATCGGCCATCCGGACTTGTCCGAGGAAGAGATGGATACCTGCGTCATGTTCGCCATGCCGCCCGGGCTCACCGTTGGCATCGGCAGCGATTACAGCTCCTTCCTGTGCCTGCGCCCGCTGACTCCGTCCCGGGTCAGCGTCAAGATGGGCCTGATCTTTCATGGCGATCACTGGTCGCAGCAGGAAGTCGACAACGCGATCGAATTATTCCAGCACACCATGGACGAGGACAAGCAGGTTCTGTTGCGGGTGCAGCAGGGGCTGGGTTCGCGATTTCACCAGCCGGGCCCGCTGGCGTCGCGCCATCTCGAGGGCACTATCTGGGATTTCTACCAGTACCTGAGCCGTAACCTGGGCAGCGTCAAGAGGGTCGTGAAAAGTTGAAACCGGAAGCCGGGAATAATGCTGCGATTGCTCGATCAGAAAGACCCGTCGTTCAGGCACTCGCAGGCTGCCGGACCCGTCAGTCGGTCAGGTCGGCAGGCGCGTTTCCCAGCAGGTAACGCGGGCCCGAACCGAGATCTGCGGCCTCGTCATCGGCGTTGTAAAGCGCGCAGTTCTTCATCGACAGGCAGCCGCAACCAATACACCCGCTTAACCGGGTGCGCAGGTTTTGCAGGTCGGCTATGCGTTTATCGAGCTGCTTGCCCCAGGTGGTCGAAAGCCTGCCCCAGTCTTTCCTGGTCGGGGTGCGTTTGTCCGGCAGGGCGGCGAACGCGTTGCCGATTTCGCCCAGACTCAGCCCCAGTCTTTGCGCCACGCGAATGATGGCTATTCGACGCAGCATCGAGCGATGATAACGGCGATGGTTACCGCCAACCCGAAGCGAACTGATCAGGCCACGACTTTCGTAAAATCGCAGGGTAGAAGTGGCGACACCGCTGCGCCGCGCGGCGTCACCGATAGTCAGGTATGTTGTCGTGGAACGCATGGTTTTGTTTCCAGGGTGATTGTCGCTTGACTTAAAGTTAACTTTAACTTTTATACTGCTGTCAAATTTTTATCCAGGTAAAACCAATGGGCAAAGCCTCGCAACAGCCGAACGACGCGGCACGTAACTGGCAACGATTAATCTCGCTGGCTGATCTCGAGTCCCGGGCGGTAGCCATGGTGCGTATCGCCGGCAAACAAATAGCGGTGTTCAAAACCCCGAATGGCGTCAGGGCCTGTGACAATCGGTGCCCGCATGAGGGCTACCCGTTGTCCGAGGGCAGCCTGTCGTCGGATTGCATCCTGACCTGCAACTGGCACAACTGGAA